>JAQQAK010000140.1 GCA_028527945.1 Spirochaetaceae bacterium | reverse complement strand
GAGACTAAAGTCTCTAAGTTTTGAAAAAGCCTCAATTAATTTAAGATATTTTTAAGGAGCTTAACTTATATTTTCTCTAAATTATTTTTTTAGGGAGAGTGTTATGAAAAAAACTTTTTTGGCAATTAGCTTACTCTTGATTACTATATCTATTTTTACAGGATGTAGTGAAAGTCTTACTGAGACAACTATTACTGGAGATTGGTTTTGCCAATTAGGAGAAGACGGCGGACTTTTAGAAAATGAATATGATTTTGAACTAAAATCTGACGGCTCCTACATCTTCACTTATATTTATAAGGCACTAGGAATTTTAGATACCAAAAATAGTGGTAAAGAATATGGAGATTGGGCGTATGATGAAGATTCAAAAGAACTAACATTTAGTCCTAACTCAGGAGATAAGTATAGTTTTACAATAGAAACTCTTACATATCCAAAAACAAGACTCTACTGGACCGATAATGACGACGTACTTGATACCAGTGGATTTGATGGATACTCAGACAATGTTTTCACTTTCGACTTATACGAAGAATAAAAATATATGCCATCTCAGCAAATTACCGCTGAGATGGATTTTATCGAATAATTAAATCACCATTGAGGATAGAAATAAATCCTTTATCAGTTTCAAGAGAAAGTGCACCAGAAGGATCTATTCCTACCAGCCGACCTTCTACAATAGAATTATTTACGGCTTTTTCTTCAGCAAGCCCAACATTCATTTGAATTATTTCATCTTTCAAATAAAGACGTTCTTCTATATCAGCCTTCCATGACGATGATTGCAAAACAAGAGACATATTTTCAAGAACAGAAGACAATAAAACTTCCGGCTCTATTATTTTTCCAATTATCATTTCAAGAGAACATGCCGGACGTCTCAGTTTCTCTGTAAAGATTTTCTGTTTAATATTTATTCCAATTCCAGCATAACAATAACCGCCAGAAGATTCACAAAGCATTCCACAAATCTTTTTGCCATCGACAAGAATATCATTAGGCCATTTTATTCTTACTTCAGATTTTGGAACAAAGGCTTCTATGGATAAAGAAACAGCAAGCCCGCATAAAAGTGATAAAACAGAGAAGGGCTTATCAGCCATTCTTATTTTTAAATCTACAGATGTAAAAATAATAGTAAAAAGAAGTCCGTCTCCAGGCGAGACGAGCCACTGTCGCTCAGCTATTCTACCACGACCTGAAGATTGATAGCCAGCCCTTACAACTGTACCAGAGGAAACTCCTCTGCCACCTTTAGCCTGAACCAAACGTTTAGCCTCAAACATTGTAGAATCTACTTCATCAAAATATAAAATCTCAGCACCAGGTGAAAACGGATTAACCATAACAGATTATGCCTCCACCAATAACAAGATCTCCATCATAAAAAACAGCAGACTGCCCCGGAGTAGCTATAGCAGACTGAGAAAGCTCTACAGAAAAAAGACCATTGGCAGTTTGCTTTAGACGACAAGGATATTCAGTTGAGTTATATCTAACCTGAACTTTACATTCAAGAGTTTTTCCACTTTCCACCTCAGGTGGAACAACAAACCAATTTGTATCTTTTATACAAAAATACTGAACACCAAGCTGGGATTTACGGCCTACTGTTACACGATTTTGATCAGCATCAACTGATGCAACATACCAAGGCCCGTTTCCAAGCCCCAATCCTTTTCGTTGACCAATTGTGTATTGAAGAAATCCACGGGAAGGGCCTAAATAATTACCTTCCATATCAAAGATCTCTCCAGGCTTATCAAGAGCAACAAGCTCTTTCTCGCTTAGATGCCGTCTTAAAAAAGAAATATAGTCATCGTTAATAAAACAAATATCCTGACTTTCTTCTATGGCTTTTCCAAAAAATCCCTGCTCAGAAGCGATATCTTTTATTCTATCTTTTGTATATTCGCCTAAAGGAAAAATACAATGAGACAAGACTTCTTTTGGAATTCTATAAAGCATGTATGATTGATCTTTTGAAGAATCTACAGCTTTCTTAAGAAAAAGACTTCCATTACGCTGTTCTGTTCTAACATAGTGACCAGTACAAAAATGAAAATCTTCTGCATTTTCAGAAGATTTCTCTAAAATAAAATCCATACAAAGAGAATAAAAGGCATTAAAACGTATCTTCTCATTACACCTAACACAAGGGTTGGGTGTAGAACCTGCTACATAACAGGACGCAAAATCATCCATAACACAGGTTTTAAACAAAGAACCAACATCAAAAATATGATACGGGATTCCTATTCGCTGACAGACAGATTCTGCCCGGTTTTGTAGATCAGGACTTGAAAGCCTGAGTTCATCCCACCAGTGAGTGACACCAATAAGTTTATTGTCCGGATAAAGTTTTTTTAACGCGACATCATTTTGTAAAAGCCAAGCGGCAGCACTTGAATCAACTCCACCGCTCATTGCAACAGCTGTAATCATGTTATGGATTATAATGAATCATTTTGATAAAAAAAAGGCCGCTCATAGCACCCGCTCTCAGCGAATAAAGAGCAGCCTAAAAATATTATTCGTCCCAACTCAAATATGGATGATGCTCTAACGTTAATGGGCAACTACCACCACTAAAACCAGAATGACTAACATCCTCTTTTACAAGACCAGCCCAAGCAGTCAAATCCTGCTCAAAATAAACAGCACCATAAAACATACTATCCATATTACTTACAGAACCAACATCCCATGAACCAAGACTTTGATTAAAAATATCCGCACTTTTAAACATTCCTTTCATCTGTGTAACATTTTGAACATTCCAATTATTAATATTATGATCAAAACTGTCTGCGTTCCAAAACATATAGCTCATATCTGTTACATTAGAAACATTCCATGAATTTATGTCCTGATCAAAAACATCAGCAC
Source organism: Spirochaetaceae bacterium (assembly GCA_028527945.1). Lineage (GTDB taxonomy): Bacteria > Spirochaetota > Spirochaetia > UBA9216 > UBA9216 > Thalassospirochaeta. The sequence goes on along the minus strand of JAQQAK010000140.1, from coordinate 12,084 downwards.
CTCTAAACATGCCGCGCATTGTTGTAACATTACCAACATCCCAGCCTGAAAGATCCTGATTGAAGCTATCCGCATTCATAAACATATAACGCATATCTTTTACAAAACTTACATCCCACAAACTAATATTTTGATTAAAATTTGAATTATCCTTAAATAGGCTTGACATATCTTCAATCTCAGAAACATCAAGCCTTGAGATATTTTCATCTGCGCTAATCATAGAATCAAGCTGAGTTCTATTAACCGTGATAAATACACGAATAATATAAGATCTTGTTTCACCTCCAGTTAAGCCAGTTTCTAATACAACATCTGCTGTATAATCTTTAGTATCAACTCCACTTTCCGCAAAACTTCCTGAGATATTTACAAAATCACCATTTGTTTTAAAATTTGCTATCAAAGATGCTAAATCTGCACCGTGAGGGATTTTTATAAAAACAAGATCTGTGTCTTCATTTATTTCCGATGACACATCTGTACTTAAAGAACTATTGCAAAGACTCTTAAACTCAAATGATTTAAGTTTTAAAGTATCCCAAACAGCATATAAAACATTATTATTGTTATTAACAGAAAGACTCTCACTTTCTAAATATTGAGTTTCATCTCCTTCAGCTGATACATTCCAACCACCAAAAATAAAACCATCTTTTTGAAGATTCCCCACATTCCCTAAAACCATTACAGATTCACCTTCCATATAACTGCTATCATCTACAGGAACAGTACCACTATCAGCCCCATTTGCGTTATAGGTTATGGTATAAAACGCCTTCCATAAAGCATAGAGAACTATAGTCTCAGTGCCGAATGTAATTTCATCTCCTTCAAAATAAGAACTACCACTACCATCAACCTTTGTGTTCCAACTGAGAAAAACATAACCATCACGTGTTAAATTCCCCGTATTGCCTAAAATACTACAAGAGGCACCTTCATCATATTGAGTTTTATCTACCGGAGAGGTTCCAGATTCAGCACCGTTTGAGTTATAAACAATAGTGAACAAAGAGGTCCATTGCGCGTATAAAATTATTGAATCTGAATCAACAGCAATATTGTCACCTTCTGAATATAGCGTTCCACTTCCATCCTGCAACAAACTCCAACCAACAAACTTGAAACCTGTTCTTACAAGATTTCCAGTGTTGCCTAAAATTACAGCTGTATCATCTATACTATAAACAGTGTTATCTACTGGTACACTTCCGCTATCAGCATTATTTCCGTCATATACAATAGAATACAGCTTTCTCCAATTTGCATAGAGTGTAATAATCTCTGTTCCAATAGAGATCTCATCTCCTTCAGAATAAGAAAGACCATCTCCTTCAGGTGAAGTATTCCAATCTAAAAAAATGTATCCATTTTTTGATAAACTTCCAGTATTTCCTAAAATAGCCGCGACACTGCCTTCTACATATTTTGTAGCATCTTCTGGAACAGTACCGGATTCAGCTCCATTAGCATCATATACAATTGTAAAAACTTCAGGAGAAACAACATCATCAATCTCGGGACAACCGTAAAAAATCAAGACTATAAAACTTACTAATAAAAAATATAACTTTTTCATTTATATACTTCCCGGTTAAAATAATCTCTCTTTCGAGGTATCTTTTACTAATAGTCATTTTTAGTGTAAATTCACCAAAGATTTAGGAAGGAAGAAGATAAATGTATCAACTTATTTTTTTTGCACCAGTTGGATTTGAAGAAAAGATAAAAGAGGCGCTTTTTGCAGCTGGGGCTGGCAAATATAATGATTATGACAAATGCTGCTGGCAATGTCTTGGTAAAGGCCAGTTTAGACCTCTTGAGGGGAGTGAAGCCTTTATAGGAAATACCGGAACACTTGAAAAAGTTGAGGAATATCGAATTGAAATGCTCTGCCAAGAACAATACCTTAAGAAAGCAATTGAAGCTCTAAAAGAATCACATCCATATGAAGAGCCAGCATATTATGCTGTAAAAACATTTATTTAAAAAAAGCTCTTCATTATTTCAAAGAGCTTTTTTTATTAGATTTAAAAATCCTGTAAAATTTTTCATGAAAGGCATCATTATCTTTAACTGCATCAATAAATATAGCAATTAAGACGACAAAACCTGTTACTATGGTTTCCCAATATGATGATATACGCAGCAATGTTATACAAGTACTGATTACTCCAGTCAACAAACCACCCATGATAGTTCCGACAACAGAACCAAAACCTCCAAGCATGGAAGTGCCACCAAGAACAGCAGCAGTAATTGACCCCATCTGCCAGCTTTCACCAATAGTGGCCTGAAATGATTGCAGTTTACATGACATCATAACACCAGCAAAAGCTGACAAAAGACCACTAAAGCAATAAACAATTATCTCTATTCGTTCTGTAGGAATACCAACAATTTTTGCGCAGTTTCTATTTCCACCAAGAGCATATATGTACCGCCCCAATCTGGTTTTTGTTAACATAATTGTTAATAAAACACAAATAATTATCATTATAACAACAATGTTAGGTACAGCCCCACCAATAATTCCATCAGCTAGCCTTCCGGCACATTCTGGCATTCCTGTAATAGGCATACCTTTTGTAATAACGTAAACAAAGCCTTGAAAGATTTCCATTGTAGCAAGAGTTACTATAAATGGAGTCAATTTCAACTTTGCGATTAAAATTCCATTTATAGCGCCAAGTGGAATCCCTATCAAAGTAGCTATCAGAATTGCAAAATATGGATTCATTCCATATCTAACCATAAAGATGGCATTAACCATTCCACAGACAGAACCAATAGCCGCAACAGAAAGATCTATACCGCCAGTTAAAAGAACAATAGTCTGCCCAAATCCTACAAGAATGACAAATGATGCAGCTCTTGTTAATGTACTTATATTATACGCAGAAAAAAAGTTTCCTGTTATAAACTGTACAACCACTCCAACCAATAAGGTTACTATAAGCACCATCCCTGCTGTCGTTTTAAAAAAATTAACGATTTTACCCATAAACCTATTCATATTTACCGGAACCTCCTGTTACTGAAAAGCTACTTTAAGTACATTTTCTTGTGTTGCGGAATCAACATCCTCTATAAAACCGCTAACCTTACCTTGATGAATAACCATAAGCCTATCTGCAATAGAAAGGACTTCATCCATTTCTGATGAAATAACAACTACAGCAACGCCTTGATCTGCAAGTTGGCGTATTAAATTATGTATTTCACCCTTTGCATTCACATCAATTCCCCTGGTTGGCTCATCAAGAATCAGCATCTTAACTCCCTTGGCAATCCACCTGGCTACAATTACCTTCTGCTGATTACCACCAGATAAATTCTTTATCAGAGCCTCCCGTGAAGAAGTTTTTATAGACATTTTTTCTATGTATTCATCAGTTAATTTTTCTGCCTGTTTATAATCTATTAACCCATATTTCAGTAATGAGCCAAAAGACGGAATTAACATATTTTCCATAACAGACAAACCTGGAGTAATACCATCGTGGCGTCTTTCTTCGGCAACATACCCCATTCCTTGGGCAATAGCTTCTCTGGGAGAATTAATAAAAACTTCTTTTCCTTCGATGTATGTATGAGAAGAACAATCGCTCTTTGTTATACCAAAGACACATTTAAATATTTCAGTTCTCCCCGCACCAACTAAACCGGCAACTCCCAAGATTTCACCTTTATGAAGATTGAAACTTACATTTTCAAACTCACCTTCTCTTGATAAATTATTTACTTCATAAAAGATCTCATCTGATACAGTCCTTTTTACCCGTTTAAGGTGCTGAACTTTTTTACCAGCCATTTTTGAGATCATTTCATCTTTTGTTATTTCTGAAACAGAAACTTCTTCTACAAGCTCACCATTTCGCATAATTGTGATTCTGTCGGCCTGCTGCATAACCTCATCAAGATGATGGGTTATAAATACCATAGCAGTGCCTTTTTTCTTTAAAGCGTTCATTGCCTTAAAAAGATTTTCTGCTTCAACATTAGTAAGAACAGAAGTTGGTTCATCAAGAATTAAAACTTTTGGGGTATAAGCAAGTGCTCTGGCTATTGAAACTAATTGCTGATAAGCAGCTGAAAGTTCTTTAACAGGCCTTGTGACATCTATTTCAATATTAAGCAGCCCCAACAGCTCCTCAGACTTTTTTCGTGCGACTTTTGAGTTTATAAAGCCGAAGCGTAGATTCTCATTACCAAGAAAAATATTTTCAGCAACACTTGCTTCCGGAATAAGATTTAACTCCTGTGGAACCAGAACAATATTATTCTTTAAAGCATCCTCAGGGGAGGAAAGTTGTAAGAACTTTCCTCCAACAAGAAGATCCCCATTATCCATAGGAATTTGTCCGGTAAGAATATTCATCAGAGTACTTTTACCCGCTCCATTTTCACCTACTAAAGCATGTATTTCTCCTTCCCGGAGTTTTAAATTAACTTTATTTAAAGCTAGTGTTCCAGGAAAAGTCTTGACGATATTCTTCATTTCAACGATATAATCATCGTTTTTACCGGGCTGTTGCATCTGCCTTCTCTCCATAGAGCATATCAATAAATTTATCTGCGTCGTCCATATAAACTGAGGTTGAGCCTACAGGAGTTGAATCAGGAACAGTTGCTCCATCTATTGTTTCAACTGCATAGTAAATAAGCTTATATCCCATATCATAACAATTCTGAACCTGAGCAATATAAAGAGTTCCATCTTTCAAATATTGGAGGGTTCGAAGATCATGATCCATTCCACCAATAATAATTTTGCCAGATTTACCTGCACTCTTCACAGCTTGGCAGGCTCCTACAGGGTTAGACATATTGTTACAGAGAATAGCACCAAGATCGGGATATGCGCCCAACCATGATTCTGTAATGCTTATTGCTTTTTCTACAGAATCGTTATCACGCTGTGTATCTACAATTTTAATACCAGGATACTTTGCAATGGTATCATTAAAACCTTTCAATCTTGCTTCATGTGATGCAGCACCCATTGTTCCTGCAAGGATGGCAATCTGACCAGCCCCCCCCATCTTTTCGCAAACTGCTTTGGCTAAAGTACATCCATCTCCATAATTATCAGTATTTCCTACAAAGAATGAACGGTCACAGTTAGCAACATCAGAGCTTGCAAAAGTTGCAACAGGAACTCCGTTATCAACTGCATTATTTATCGCTTTTGCAGTTGTTTCTGGTTGGTTAACATCTACAGCAATTAAATCATATCCCTGACCTACAGCGGTTTCAATTGAATTAACCTGATCTATTGCGTCCGGTGTTGTAGGTCCGTACCAAACATAATCGATATGGACACCTTTTTTTTCCATATCCGAAACAGCTGCGTCTACTCCAGCTTTAATTGCATCATACCAGCTATGAATATTTTTATATGTACAATAAATTTTATAGCTGTCTTTTTGGGGTGCGTATGATATATCAAAGTCTTTATCAGCAAGATCTGTTTTTCCAGTAGAAGTATTAACAACTTTGGTTTCTGAAATTTTAGCTTTTGATACCTCATTCTGAGCCTTGGCCTTACATCCTGAAAATAATGTTGCAACAATTAATCCTACAATTACGATTGATAACAACCCCTTTCTCTTCATATTTTCCTCCTAAAATTTCTCTGCCAAAAACCGCTAAGCAAATTAGATGGCAGATAAAATAATGATAAAAAACATTAAAGCTTTTTTATCATTTCTCCTAAAAACTTATTTGTTATACATATTGATTTGACTACAAACACGTATAACAAACCTTTATTAATAATTCAGATAGCAATTTCTACCTATATCACTTCTATTAATACGAGGGCCTTAAGATCAGCCGTTTTTAAAACTTGACAACTGATTTAATAACTTCATCCTTATGATTTAAACTGTAATCAACAGCATGAATACAATCTTTAAAATCAAAAACATGAGAAACTATTTTCTTAACAGGAATAATTCCGGCAGAAACAGCTGCAATTGCTTTTGGATAAAGATTTCTATAACGATAAACAGAGTAAATAGTTCCTTCCATTGCATTTAGTGTCGCAACATCAAGTTCAAGAACAGGTTCAGGAGAAACTCCAACCAAGGTAACCTTTCCTGCTCGTCTAATTAATCTGCAAGTTTGAAGTGTTGTAATTCTATTTCCGGCACATTCATACACTTGATCCGCACCGCCACCAGGAAGTGTTTTTGCAAAATCTTCAATGCTTTCGTTTTTACTATTAAAGACTTTGGTCGCACCAACTTCCAGAGCCTTTTCCAGACGTTTGTCCATGACATCAGAAACATAGATTTCACTTATTCCACGCGCTTTAAGGCTCATGATTGTACACAACCCAATACAACCGCTACCAAGAACTATTGCACGCTCTCCCACTCTTGCGTCAGAAAGTTCAGTTGCGTGAAGCCCTACATTCAATGGCTCTAACAAACCGCCTTCCATTGTGTCCATATTTTCAGGAAGCTTGTAACACATGGACGCGTCATGAACACAATATTCAGAAAAAACACCATCACGCTCATGTGGTATTGCCAACATTTTGACATCTTCACACAAATTATAGTGGCCCTGTCTGCAATCTTCACAAACTCCACAGGGGACAGCAGGCTCTATTGCTACCTTGTCTCCTATGGAAAGATTAGTAACACCCTTACCAATTGCTGTGACAATTCCGCCAGGTTCATGACCTAACGCAAGTGGGCCGTCAAGAGTCCAATTGGCAAGACATCCTTCTTTATAAAAATGCAGATCTGAACCACAAACACCTACATATTCAAGTTTAACTTGTACTTCGCCTGTTCCAGGCTGAGGAATTTCCCTTTCAATCCAATCCAGTTTTTGCTTACCAGTTAACACACAAACTTTCATTTTACCTGTCATTATTTTCCCCCATTATTTTTGCTGTTTTTTTTCATAGCAATAAGATTTCTAATTCTTTTAACAATTCCTTCAGCATTTAATCCATAATATTTAAAGATTTCTTTATCTGTACCATTAGGAATATCCTCATCAGGAATACCGCAAATTTGCATAGGAATGGGAATATTTTGTGAAATAAATTCTGAAACAGCGCCACCTAATCCACCATAGATACTGTGTTCTTCCAAGGTTAGAATACAGCCGCACTCTTCAGAAACTGTTTTTATCATATCCGTGTCTAACGGCTTGATTGTGTGCATATCAACAACAGTTATTTCTATACCTTCCTTTTTTAGCAATTCTGCGGCATCAAGAGCATTGGCAACTAATTGCCCGCAAGCAATGATGGCAGCATCTTTTCCAGAAAACCATCGGTTTGCTTTACCTATCTTTATTTCAGAAGTATCCTTATAAAGAACCGGAACAGGATTTCTTGCAATACGAATATATATAGGCTGCCCATTTTCTACTAACTCTTCAGTAACAGCTCTCATCTGGGTTGCGTCAGAAGGTATTTCAACAGCAAGATTAGGTATGGCACGCATAAAAGAAATATCCTGTAAAGAATGATGAGTAGCTCCCAGCGCGCCATAACTGATACCACCGCTAATTCCAATTATTGCAACATTATTTCTTGAATAAGCAACATCAACCTTAACCTGTTCAGAAGAACGAGTACTGTAAAAGCTTGCAGGCCCCATTACAAAGACCTTTTTTCCTATATGAGCCATTCCGGCAGAAACTGTAACAGCATTCTGTTCCGCAATTCCCATTTCAACAAACTGCTCAGGCACTTCTTGTGGATAATCTCCAAGCTTGGAAGAACCTCTAGAGTCTGTACAGACAACAATTACATCCTTATCTTTTTTAGCTTTTTCAAGAATTAACTTTGAAAAAGCACTACCACATGCTTCTGTTTCCATTAAACTAATGCCTCCCTATATGCAGCCATATCCTTTTTCAATTCTGCAAGTTGTTCTGGTGTTGGAGTTTTATGATGCCATTCAGCCTTATTCTCCGCACAAGCAAGACCTTTTCCTTTTATAGTGTTGGCAATAATACAAATTGGATAATTTTCGACTCTTGTATCCAGGGCAGTAAATATCTGGTCAAAATCATGACCGTTTATGTCTAATGCTTTAAACCCAAATGCCTCTGCCTTGTTCTTTAAATTCTCAAGAGGCATAACTTCTTCTGTTGTACCGCTAATCTGTAAAAAATTGCGATCAACAATCCATGTTAAATTATCAAGTTTATATTTTGATGCAGACATCAGCGCTTCCCAATTACTGCCTTCACCAAGCTCGCCGTCACCTGTTAAAACAAAAACACGATTTTTTTTATTGTTTTTCTTCAGAGCTAATGCAATCCCTGTCGCGAGCCCCAGACCATGCCCTAAAGAACCGGTATTGGCTTCAACTCCTGGAATCTTTTTTGAAGGATGCCCTCCTAAAAGAGCACCAAAATTTCCAAAATTTCCAAGATTTTCTTCTGTAAGATACCCATACTCTGATAACAATATATAATAGGCTTCAGCAGAATGCCCCTTGCTTAAAATAAAATAATCTCTATCAGCCCATTCAGGATTTTCAGGATCATGCTTCATATATTTGAACAATGAAGTTAAAATATCAACTTCAGAAAGATCGCCTCCAATATGGCCTCCACCGCCACTACAAATGAGTTCAACTGTTTTTTCACAAATTTCAGACGCTTGTATTTTCAGATTTTTAATTTGTTGACTATTCAGCACTTTCATTACTCCTTTTGCTAGTACCAATAAGCATTTCTATAGCTTCATTCCATCCATCAGTTTTTAGTTTTCTATCGATTTCATTCATTTCTGATTTATATAAACTGTATGAAATATTTTTATAGACATTTCTTTCATCATATAATCCCGCAGATATACCAGCTAAATATGAAGCCCCAATAACAGAAAATTCTTCAACTGTTGGAATCTTTATTGAGATATTGGTAATATCACTTTGAAACTGCATAAGATAATTATTCCTAGTAGGACCGCCATCTACACACATTTGGTTAATGCTAATGCCGGAATCCTTTCTCATAGCAGTAATAACATCATTTATCTGGTATGCAGCACTTTCAGAACCAGCTTTTACGATTTCATTTTTACCTGTGTTTCTACTCATACCTGTAATAATGGCATTTGTATCATCTCTCCACCATGGAGCACCCAAACCTGAAAATGCAGGAACAATATAAGTATGATCATGAGGATCTGCGGCTCTTGCAAGAGCTTCTGCCTCAGAAGCTGACTTTATCAATCCGAGTTGATCTTTTAACCATGAAATAACAGCTCCTGTATAATTAATATTACCTTCAAGAACATAAGAGACCTTTCCCTTAACCTTCCAGGCCAAAGAGGTCGATAATCCATACTTACTGAAAAATGGTTCATCTCCAGTATTTAACATTACAGAAGCACCAGTACCATATGTAGCCTTAATATCACCTTCACTAAGACAATTGTGTCCAAACAATGCACCATGAGAATCTCCCAGCACACCATTAATAGGAATTTTCTGTCCTAAAAAACCATCCAAATCTGTATATCCAAAAATGGAATCAGAATCACAAACTTCAGGCAATGCCTCTATTGGAACATTAAAAGCATCACATATTTTCTGATCCCATTGAAGTTCTTTTATATTGAATAATTGTGTTCGGCTTGCATTTGAATAATCAGTTTTAAACGAATCCCCACAAGTAAGTTTATAAATCAACCAACTGTCAACGGTTCCAAATGCTATAGAGTTCTCACTTATCAGTTTTTTGATTTCCGGAAGATTTTCTATCATCCACAGGATTTTTCCAGCAGGATAATAAGAAGACAACTTTAAACCTGTTCTCTCATAAATATCTTCTGTTATAGAAGAATCTTCACCTATTCGATTACAAATTGCTTTTGCTCTATTACAGTGCCAGACTATTGCGTTATCTAAAGGTTTACCTGTTTTTTTATTCCAACATACTGTAGTCTCACGCTGATTAGATATACCAATACAATTTATTTGTTTTTTATCTATTCCTGTTTCTTCAACAACTTTTCTGGTTGCCGCAATAATGTTATGATAAATTTCTTCAGGGTCATGAGAAACCCAGCTTTCTTTACTAATTATTTGCCGATGTGAAATATCACTACGACCAATCATTTTACCGTTTTTATCAAAAAGAACAGCTTTAGTTCCCTGTGTACTCTGATCTATACCCAATATATAAAATGTAGCCACAACCCTTCAGTCCCTTAAATATAGAAGTTTTAAAAACATATAATGTTTTTTTTAGTTCATTTACAAAATAATAAAACGCTTAATAATCGCTGTCAAGTTTTTTTTCAAACATTTATTGTTCTTTTTCAAACATTTTACAATGATTAATAATGTTCATCTTCCAACATGTTGTTTTAAAAAAAAACTTATAGTATAATTTTTATAATTCTATAAATAACTACAGTAAAAGGTGTACAGTTAATGCGAAAGGATAAGCAAGCTCAAATTATTGAAATTATGCAGGCTAAAAAAATTATCTCAATTAAAGAACTTTCTGAATTGCTAAACTGTACCGATATGACAGTCAGAAGGAATCTGGACAAACTACAAGAAATGAATTTTATTCAGCGTAAACATGGATTTGCAGTCTTACAGGAAAACGCAGAAGAAACAGATTACTATGTTCAGATAGATGAAAATAAAAAAGAAAAACAAGCCATTGCTACAATTGCTTTAAAGTACTTATTACCATATAAGAGTATCTGTTTTGACTCAGGAACAACAATACAACAAATGGTTACAATGCTTCCAAACGATATGCCTTTATCCGTGATCACCCCGAGCCTTACTGCAGCAATGACTTTGTCCAATAATAGTAATGTACAAGTTCTTCTTCCAACAGGATTCTTAAATCATGCTAATCGTTCAATTTTGCTTGAAGAGCCGGAACAGATATTAAAATATAAAGCTGATATAGCTTTCATTTCCTGCAGGGCTTTCAGGGTTCCCGGAGGAGCATTTGAACACACTCAAACTTTAACAACAACTAAAAAGGCTCTTGCATCTATTGCAGCAAAGCGAATACTCCTTCTTGACTACTCTAAATGGGATGTCAATTCACTTTGTAATTCTATAAACCTTAATGATTTACACACTATCATAACAGATGACAAGGCACCTGCTGAATCAGTAAAAAAAGCTGCTGATTTTGGAACAGAAATTATAATTGTTGATTCTGAAACTAAAAAAATTATAGAACACTATAACAAAGAAAAGGAATTTTGATATAAAATATTTTATATGGAAAATATATTCCTGCTTAGTTATCTAATATATTTAATTTTATTCTTGTAATTGTATGCTTTCAAATTAGAGACAGCATCAAATTCTCAAAAAGAACAAGCAATGAGGACAAGGTAAAAAACTTATTCCAGATATTGTAATACTTACAATCTCCAGGCTACTCTACATATTGTCAGGAGGCGATCATCAATTTCATATTTAGTGGATTTATTTATTCCATCACTCCTTTGTTTAATTTCTTTTCACTGGAAAAGAAGCGAAAGACATTTCAACACGCAACTCTAAGTGACAAGGTTGCCAATTTGGGAGAATGTTACAACCTTACAGAAAAAGAAATTTGCGTAACCATCCTTGAAGAAAAAACAAATAAAATCATTTCAGAAGAATTATTTATTAGTATTAAAACAATGAAATCACATATTTACAGCATCTTTCAAAAAATGGATATAAAATCACGAAACAAAAAGGCCAGTCATGGCTTTATTGTCATTGCAGTATCTCATCCATACGGTGCCCCCTATCTTGAATACCCCGATGGCGACACCTTGTATGACGAAGACGCAAAATATGGATTTGAATGGCTTCTGCCACTCATGACCGATGAAGAATAGGCTCGTTACGATGCCCTTGAAGAAAATCCGGCTCCCAGAACAGAAGATATAGAATCAGTGATTAAGGCCTTGAAAACGGAACGGGTTACAACAGATTTACTTCATGAAGATTATGTTAGTGATTTGCTTTAAATTCGGCTATAAAACATATTATACAACCCTTACAAGTGGATTCACAGATTTTTTTTGAAGCAGCAAAAAAGTAAAACCCAAAAACAAAAAAA
>JAQQAK010000139.1 GCA_028527945.1 Spirochaetaceae bacterium | reverse complement strand
AAAATTTTCTTCATTTATATTACTGTCGCAATTTCAGAATCTTTTGACTTTACAGTCTGAGACTACAAGTCTTTATGTTTTGAAATAGCCTCAAAGGAATGGATTAAATGAAAATCACACTTATTGGCGCGGGGAGTTCGCAGTTTGGAATGGGAATGATGAGTGACATTTTTCTCTGCGAGGAACTTAACGGTGCGGAAATATGTCTTATGGACATAAACGCAGAAACACTTGAAAGAACTGCTCAAAAAGGCATCAATTTTATAGACGCAAACAATCTACCATATAGAATTACTTCAACAACTAACAGAAAAGAAGCGGTAAAAGATGCTGATTTTATTATCATCTCGATTGAAGTAGGTGATCGTTTTGAATTATGGGATATAGACTGGACAATTCCACATCAGTTTGGAATAAATCAGGTTTACGGTGAGAATGGAGGCCCTGGAGGATTATTTCACGCGTTAAGAATTACTCCTCCAATACTTGAGATTTGTGAAGACATTTCAAACATATCACCTGAAGCCTATGTGTTCTGTTATTCAAATCCAATGACAGCAATAACAACAACAGTAAAACGAAAATTCCCTAATCTTCGTTTTACAGGAATGTGTCATGAAATAGCATCTTTAACTCGATATTTACCATCTATTCTGGATACTTCTATAGAAAATATCAGTTTCAGAGCAGCCGGACTTAACCATTTCAGCGTTATGCTTGAAGCAAAGTACAAAGATAGTGGTAAAAACGCCTACCCTGATGTAATGGAAAAAGCTCCTTCTTTCTTTGAGAAAGAACCGGGATTTAGCGAACTGTTAGAATATTACAATAAAACAGGAAAAGTTATTCAAACAGAAGGCTCAGAAAGCCGTTTTATTACCGGCGAAGGAATAAAAACACGCTCATGGAGCGATAGGCATCTGTTCAAGTTTATAATGGAAAATTTTAATCTGCTTCCTATTACAACAGACAGTCATATTGGTGAATATATTTCATGGGCACATTCTGTTTCTGATCACAAAGGTATTCTTGATTTTTATAATTATTACAGAAAAATGATGAGTCTTGCCCCTGAAGCTGAATTCGAAAAAAAGGCAGTAATACATGAAAAAGTTGTTTACATAATGGCAGGAATTATTTCTGATAAAAAATATGAAGAGCAAGCTGTAAATATTCTAAATGACAACTTTATTCCGGGACTGCCAGAAAATATAGCAGTTGAAGTTCCCGCAATAATCAGCAAAAACGGAATAGAAGGAATTTCATTTCCAGATTACCCTAAAGCCTTTGCCGCTCTTTTAAGAAATTACTGTGGTGTTTATGACTTAACAGCCGAAGCAGTAATTCATAAAGATCGAAACTTTGCCGTTCAGGCTCTACTTGTAAATCCGGTTGTTAACGACTGCAGAAGAGTAAGAGATCTTGTTGATTATATGATTGAAAGACAGTCTAAATGGCTGGGGTATTTAAATTAAAATACTCCTGAGCCTAAATAGTATTATTCTGTTTTGATATTAACTGAAAGATTTTTTGTTTTTCCATTAATTTCAATATCTGCATATGCTTTTTTAGCAGGGGGTTCTCCAGAAGAAAACTCAGCCCGGAGGATTCTGGGCTTTTCAATTAATTGAGGTAGTAAATCCATATCACTTATAATTTCATCGCTATTACCAGCATGGAATTTTGCTGAAACAATACCGGCTTCCTCTTTATTATCTTCAGGAGCAATAACTTTTAAACTTACAAGAACCTGCCCATCAAATGAATAAGCATTAAGAGTAGCCCTAAAACCATCAATTTTTGCGTTTTTATGCCTGGTCATAGATAAAGGCATAAATATCATTGTAATTATTATAATAACCAGAATATCAGCAAGAATTATTAGATTTCGCTTATTGAGGCTAAAGAAACCTGATTTTTTGAACGCCTTTTTAGTCTCTTCAGAAAGCATAGCTTCACGCTCTTCTCTGTTATAATGAAAATTCATATCTCCAGGCTGATAACTCTCAGGCATTCGTCCACCATTAGTCTTCATTTACTCCCCCTCCCTAAATATATGATAAAAGATCTTCAGATGAAAACCATTCATGCTCAGAACTGCATCTTTGTGCCGAGCGTAAATGAATAAGAGCACCCAAAACAGCAGCTTTAAAAGGCTCTAAACCAGTCGCCATGTATCCACCAATTATACCGCAGAGCAGATCTCCGCTGCCGGCTGTACCAAGCTTGGGAAAAACTCCGTCTACAACATATCCTTCTTTATCAGGAGAAGAAATAAAACTTACAGACCCCTTCAGTAAGACCACACAATTAAGAATCTCAGCAGCTTTAGTAACTGACTCAAAAGGTTGATTTATAGGATCTAGATCTGGAAAAAGTCTTTTAAACTCTCCTGGATGAGGAGTGATAACCCATTTGTTCTGTAAATTTATTTTAAGATTTTCTTTGTTTATTAAAACTGAAAGCAAGTTTAACGCGTCAGCATCAAGAACCCCTCGAGAGTCTTTTATAAGCTTTAATAACAAAGACTTACGGCTTTCAGCTTCCCCCCAGCCAGGCCCGATTACAACTGCATTATACTTCTCAGTAGCAGAAACTTTATTATCATCTGCTGTATTGACCATAATTGAAGAACAAGTTTTTTCGGCACAAATCTGATAAATATCTTCATCGACAAAAAGACTAACAAGCCCCGCTGAAGTTCTAATTGAAGCATCAGCGCATAAAACAGCAGCTCCAGTTGTTCCATGAGATCCTGCAAATACTGCAAGATGTCCTCTTTTATTTTTATAATCTGTTAAATTTAAAAGAGGAGTAAATTCATTGATTAAATCAAAGTCAGCAAGAATCCAGTCTACCCCATCAGGCTCCAGAAACTTATCATTCAAAAGTTCTTCAGGAAAACCTATTTTTATAGTTTTTATCTTACCGCAAAAACGCCTTGTGTATGGAATAAACAAACAACGCTTTGGAAGGCCTATTGTAAAAGTAAAATCTGCCTGAACAGCAGAAAATCCATTTTCAAAACTATCACCAATACCGGAAGGTACATCTATAGATAGTTTAATTGCGTGTGAGGTATTTACAAGATTGACCGTATCTAAAGCAGCCCCTCTAAGCGCTCCCTTAATTCCAGTACCGGAGATTCCATCAAAAATTAAATCAGCGCTATCTATTAAAGAAGAGGCGTCTAATTCATTTTCTTTGATATTAACGATATTAAGTCCGAGATTACGGCATAAATTAAGATTAAAATTAAAAGCTTCTGTTCCTTTTTCTGATAAAATAATTATATTAACATCGGCTTTGTATCTTGAAAAAATCTGACGGGCAACTACAAGAGAATCACCGCCATTATTACCAGCTCCAGCAATACATACAATTCTTTTATTTTCTATTGTTATGTATTTCAGAGATTCTTCTAAAAGCCTTATACCGGCATTCTCCATCAGAAGAAGATTTCCAAAACCTTTTTCCTCAATAGAAATGCGATCAATCTCCTGCATTTTTAAAGAGCTTGAAACCCTCATTCCGAGACTCCTCGACCAATCGGTCACTACGCCACCAGACTACATCAGCTTCATATTCTTTACAAACAAGAGCTGAAAAGATTCCTTCAGGACTAACATAGTAATCTTTAAAAAAGATATCCTGATCAGAAAAATCAATTAAAACATTTCCATTAACTGCGCCGTCTTCAGACAAAACTGTTAATCTGTAAGAATAACTCTCGTATGGGCTAAGAAGAAAGAAAGAAGGCCCCCTTGCGACACCGGCAAACTCATATAAATATTGATGTTCATCCTTATCAAAGATTACAGGCTGATCAGATTTTACAACATTTCGCGGCAATTCTATTTTTAGGTCATAGTCCATAGTGTCAATATTGTAAGCATATATGATTGATTTTGTGAACTTTATTGCACCGTCCCCATCATCGGTATAATAATCTATCTTAAGATAAATCTTTCGCTTGGAAACATCTGGTATTATATTTTCAATTGATAACTCTTCAGAGTCTTCATCCATCGGAAGAAGATCATTTCTAAAATCAATCTTATAAAGAGGATCACTTTTATAGGTGTACCAGAAAATCCTCCACCCCACAGAATTTTTTGTTACAACAATTATTTCATCGTCATCATTACAATACAAACCCTGAATATATGAAAAAGGAGTACCGCCAAGGCCTTCCTGCCCCAAAAATGATATAAGATTACCATCTTGATCAAAACGTAATATAATTCTGTCAAGTTCAGCATTAATTTCCGAATCAAATTCACGCCTCTGCTCTGTAATTATATCTTCAACAAGAAGATCTCCATTTTTTGTCCTAACAATTTCGCCAGGCTCATTTAATGGATAACTATACGCGGCTCTTGTAATATCACCATTTTCATTTTTTTCATTATTCAACAAAACAGGCGCGGGGTTTCTGTCTTTATTGTAAAACAAAGTGACAAGATCTCCGAATGAATTAAATTCCATAACCTTTGAGGATTCACCATTAGAAATAAAAATAAATCCATCTTTCATAAAAATTCTGTTTTTTTCTGATGTATCAATCCCCTTATACTGCTGAACAAAAAGCTGATCTTCCATCTTTCCAATGGGCATACTAAAAAGGATTTCACGCTTTAAATGAGTCTCTTCTTCATCACATGAAAAAAACAAGATCGAAAATGCAGTTACAATAAAAAAAAGAATAGGCTTACGAATTATTTTCATAAATTGATACTACTATCAGGAAGAAAGTTAGTCAAATACCTGTTAGAAAAGCCTGAATTTTTTAATTTCAAAGAAGGATTCAGATGGCCATAAAAGATATCGAAAAACCTCTTTAGACTACTAAACTATCAAGAGCAATATTAATTATACACATTTATTTGATAATATATTATATTATTATAAATTGGGAGATAATTGATGTTTAAAGATATTTTAAAAGCGGTAGTAGGTTCTAAACACGAAAGAGATTTAAAAGAGCTTTTACCGATACTTCATAAAGTTAATGAAAAAGAAAACTGGGCGATGTCTATTTCAAATGAAGACATGCCCTCCCAAACAGAAAAGCTGAAAGAAAGGCTTAAAAACGGTGAAACCCTGGATGATTTACTGCCAGAAGCTTACGCTCTTGTAAGAGAGGCTTCAAGACGAACACTTGGAGAACGTCATTATGATGTTCAGCTCCTTGGTGGAATTGTTCTTCATAAAGGAAGAATAATGGAAATGAAAACTGGTGAAGGAAAGACCCTTTCCAGTGTTTCTGCGGCTTATTTAAACGCGCTTACAGGAAAAGGTGTTCACGTTGTTACTGTAAATGATTACCTTGCCGAACGTGACGCTGAATGGATGAAACCTGTATTTACTCTTTTAGGCCTCAGCGTAGGTTCAATTCTTTCAGATATGGATCCAAAAGCAAGACAGGAAGCCTACGCATGCGATATTACCTACGGAACCAATAACGAGTTCGGCTTTGATTATCTTAGAGATAACATGAAATGGTCTTCAGCAGACAGAGTTCAGAGACCTCATAATTATTGTATTGTTGATGAAATTGACTCCATTCTTATTGACGAGGCAAGAACCCCTCTTATTATATCAGGACCTGCTGATGATGATACATCCAGATTTAATCAGGTAAACGCTCTGGTTGATCAGCTTACAGAATGTAAAAAAGATCCAGAAACAGGCGATTATCCGGAAGAAGATATCGAGGGTGATTTCAAACTTGATGAAAAATCAAAGAAAGTTACTTTCACTGAAGACGGTATGAATTCCATAGAAGAAATACTGATGAAATCAGGAGTTATAAAAGATTCACTTTACAGCGATGAAAACTTTGAGTTTATTCACTATTTTACTCAGGCTGTAAGAGCGCATAAACTATACACAAAAGATGTAGACTATGTTGTTGAAGACAAACAAGTACAGATAGTTGATGAGTTTACAGGACGAATACTTCACGGAAGACGTTATTCTGATGGTCTTCATCAGGCAATAGAAGCAAAAGAAAATATAAAGGTTGCTAAAAGAAATAGAACACTTGCGACAATAACCTTGCAAAACTACTTCAGAATGTATGAAAAAATATCCGGTATGACCGGAACAGCAGATACTGAAGCAAAAGAGTTTACAAGCATTTACGGACTTGATGTTGTTGTTATTCCTACAAACAGGCCAGTAATGCGTATAGATGATGATGACATCATCTATTACAACGAAGAACTTAAAAATAATGCTATTTGCGATGAAATTGCCAAAGTAAATAAAAAAGGCCAGCCGATTCTTGTTGGTACTGTTTCTATTGAAAAATCTGAAACAATATCAAAACTGCTGAAAAAACGCGGAGTACGACACGAAGTTTTGAATGCTAAAAACCATTCAAGAGAAGCCATGATAATTGCAGAGGCCGGAGCGGAAGGTTCTGTTACAATAGCAACAAATATGGCAGGACGTGGTACTGATATCAAATTAGGCGGAAGTCCTGATTTCAGGGCTCGTAAAAAAGTCGGAACAGACGCTACAGAAGAAGAGTATCTGAAAGCTTATAAAGATGAATACAAAAAATGGCGAAAAGATTATGAACATGTAAAAGAACTTGGCGGGTTATACATTCTTGGTACAGAAAGACATGAATCAAGACGTATAGATAATCAGCTTAGAGGTCGTGCGGGACGACAGGGAGACCCTGGTGTCTCAAGATTTTTTCTAAGTCTTGATGATGATCTGATGAGGCTCTTTGCCAGAGATAGTCTTAGATCCGTTATGGGACGAGCTGGAATGAATGAAGGCGAACCTCTCTATCATCCGCTGATTAATAGAGCTATTGAAAGAGCACAAACCAAGGTAGAAGAGCGTAACTTTGATATTAGAAAGCACCTTCTTGAATATGATGACGTCTTAAACGAACAGAGAAAATTCATATATTCACAACGTGATGAAATTGCAAAAAGCACAGAACTTGGTTCAAGAATTATAGACACAGCAAATGAACTTGTTGATGATATGATAGACGATTACAATGAGAACGGCTCAAAAGACAGTCACGCCGCATTGTCATCTCTTATCGAAAGCTTAAAGCTTGACTTCTTTATTGAACCAGAATCTATAGAGACTTTCTCAGAGCTAAGTCTTGCTGATAAAAAAAATTACGTTATAGAAAAAATAAAAGACGATATTAACTCAAAAGAAGAACTTGTCGGAAAAGAGAATTTTAATCAGTTTATTAAATATGAATATTTAAGAAGAATTGATTCAAAATGGCAGGAACATCTTGAAGATCTTGAAGCTCTACGTGAAGCAGTTTATCTTCGTTCATATGCTCAGAAAAATCCTTTGTTGGAATACAAGCTTGAAGGTTTTGATATATTTGATAAACTCATTCTGGACATCAAAACCAATATTGCCAAAAAAGCAATTAAGGTGAGAATATCCAAGAATGAACAACCAAGAAGACGTACTCCTTCTGGTAGAACTGTTGAACAGCATTCCGCAATTGGAGCTTTTTCCGGAGGTGGATCCGCACCAAAGAATGAAAGGCCAGAAGCATCTGGAAACAATAATGTACAAGTTAGAAGAACTACCCCCAAGGTTGGAAGAAATGATCCTTGCCCTTGCGGTAGTGGTAAAAAATACAAACACTGTTGTGGAGCTTAAGCGAAACAACAGTGTTCCACTGTCTGTGGAGCTTAAATTAATTTTTACGCTCCATAAAAATTATTAAAATTTAAAAGGTTTAAAAATTGGATAAAAATAACAACTCAATACCGCTTAACCAATACCCAAGACCACAATTAGAAAGAAAAGAATGGATATGTCTTAACGGTTACTGGGACTTTACCGTACAACCAACAGAAGAAAGAAAACCTGATAATTTTAATGAAAAAATACTTGTACCATTTTCTATCGAAACACCTCTATCTGAAGTTAAAAGAGGACTAAAACCGACAGAAACTCTATGGTACAGAAAAACGTTTATGCATCCTGATAACTGGAAAAATAAACGAACCATTTTAAATTTTGAAGCAGTAGATTATAAATGCGTATGCTACATAAATGGATATAAAGCAGGAAGCCATGAGGGAGGCTATATTCCCTTCTCTTTCGATATTACTGAATTTATTACAGATTCAGAAAATGTAATATTGCTTGAAGTTACAGATCCTACTGACTCTGAAAATATTCAGAAAGGAAAACAAGTCTTAAATCCTGCAACAAAATATTACACTGCAACTAGCGGAATATGGCAGACAGTTTGGCTTGAACCTGTTCCATACGAAAACCATATAATAGATTATTCTGTTAGCGCAGAAATTGAGACCGGCAAAATTGAAGTAACTGTAAAAACTAAATCGCAAGCTAAAATTACAGCAAGAGTTTCTCTTAAAGGTAACTTGGAAGAAACTTTTTCATTTAATTCTGATACTTCAAAGGCTCTCACTATACAAGATCACAAACTATGGTCTCCTGATAATCCTTTTTTATATAATATAACCTTAAAAACTGACGGCAATGATGCAGATGAAGTTTCAGGTTATTTTGCCTTTAGAGAAATATCTATTCAGAATGCGCCATCTGGAAAAAAGCGTATCCACTTAAATGGAAAACCGGTTTTTCTTCACGCGCCGCTTGATCAGGGATATTGGCCTGATTCAGGATTAACTCCACCAACAGAAGAAGCTATTATTTTTGATTTAGAGCAGATCAAGGAGCTTGGGTTCAATTCTGTTCGAAAGCATATAAAAATTGAACCACGAAGATGGTATTATCATGCTGATAAAATGGGAATAATGGTCATTCAGGATATGGTTTCAGGCGGAAAAAACTCAGTTGGAGACATAAAAACAATTTTGACAATGGTTTTTGGAATAAAAGCAGATGATAAAAAACAAAGTTTTTATATCAAATCAGGCCGAAACTCTTTAGACAACAGAAATACATTTATAAAAGAATTATCAGAAATGATAACTCATTTAAAAAAGCACCCTTCAATAATAATGTGGGTTCCTTTTAACGAGAGCTGGGGGCAATTTGATTCTACCAAAATCGGAGAATTAACAGAAAACCTTGATCCCACACGTCTTGTTGACAGAACTTCAGGGTGGTATGACCAAGGTGGTGGAATATTCAACAGCGTTCACACCTACTTCACAAAACTAAGAAAACCTTCAGCTAAAGATAAAAGAGTTTATTTCATTTCTGAGTACGGCGGATACAACCTTCCTGTAAAAGAACATAATTGGAATGACAAAAAGCACTTTGGATACCGAAACTGTAGCTCGCCAGCAGATTTTGAAAAATCTTATTCTAACCTTATTAGAAAACAATTAATTCCTCTTATAAAAAATGGACTTTCTGCAGCAGTTTATACCCAGCTTACAGATGTTGAAATTGAAAATAATGGCTTTTTTACCTATGATCGTAAAGTTCTCAAAATAGAAAAAAAACTTGTTTACAATCTCAACAATGAAATTTATGATAAATTTAACAGAATAGAGAAAATAGTCTGATCTTTTTAAAACTTTTAGCAAAATCCACTTGATGTATTGGTTATTTTTTTATCTAATAGAGATAGCAAGATCCTTTTTTGTGATCTAAAAAAGCAAATATACTTATATTAAGGAGATTTTTATATGAGTGATATTTCAATTCAAGTACCGGATAAGGCAAGATCAACCGTTTCAGGGACGCCTCTTTCTCCAGAAGAACTAAAAAATGTTAACGGCTTCTGGCAAGCGGCCTGTTTTATTGGAGCAGGTATGATTTATTTGAAGGACAACCCTATTCTGGCAAATCCTTTAAAAAAAGAAGACGTAAAAAAACGCCTTCTGGGACACTGGGGCTCAAGCCCTGGACAGGCTTTCATCTGGACACATCTTAGCCGTATAATAAAGAAAAAAGATCTTGATATGATTTATCTATCAGGCCCTGGACATGGAGCTCCGGGAGTCCTTGGCCCGCTATTTCTTGAAGGAACTTACAGTGAATTTTATGGAAATATTAGCCCTGACGCAGATGGCATGCTTAAATTCTTTAAGCAATTTTCTTTTCCAGGTGGAATAGGAAGCCATTGTACACCTGAGACTCCAGGTTCAATCCATGAAGGAGGAGAGCTTGGCTACAGTCTTTCACATGGGTATGGAGCAGTTTTTGATAATCCTGACTTAATAGCTGCTGTTGTAGTTGGTGATGGAGAGGCAGAAACAGGCCCGCTTGCGACAGCGTGGCATTCAAACAAGTTTTTGAATCCGGTAAGAGATGGAGCAGTTCTTCCGATCCTGCACCTTAATGGTTATAAAATTAATAACCCTACCATTCTTGCAAGAATGAAAAAAAATGACGTGAAAGCTCTTTTTACAGGTTATGGTTATAAACCATACTTTGTTGAAGGTTCTGATCCTGAAACTATGCATCAGGCAATGGCAGCAACTCTCGAACGCTGTATAAAAGATATTAAAAAGATTCAGACAGACGCGAGAAGCGGAAAAAACACAGAACTACCGCATTATCCTATGATTATTCTCAGAAGCCCAAAGGGATGGACAGCACCCAAAGAAGTTGACGGACTTAAGATTGAGGGCTTCTGGCGTGCACACCAGGTTCCTCTTTCTGGAATGCATGAAAATCCTGAGCATTTAGAAATTCTTGAAAAATGGCTTAGAAGCTATCATCCTGAAGAAGTTTTTGATGAAAAAGGCCGTCTAAAAGAAAGATACCGCTCGATTGCGCCTGAAGGAAATAGACGAATGGGATCTAATCCTCACGCTAACGGTGGACTTCTATGCAAAGATCTTATTATGCCTGATTTCAGAAAATATGGAAAAGAGTTCGACAAACCAGGAACAACAAGAGCTGAAAATACAAGATCACTTGGAGTTTTTCTACGAGATGTTATGAATAACAATATGGAAAACTTCAGAGTATTTGGTCCAGATGAGACAACTTCTAATAGAATAAATGCTGTTTATGAAGCATCTAAAAAATTCTGGATAGCAGAAAGATTTCCTGAAGATGAAAACGGAG
>JAQQAK010000138.1 GCA_028527945.1 Spirochaetaceae bacterium | reverse complement strand
TGTTTCACCTGATCTGTGAGAAATAATTGCTGTGTAATTTGCTTTCTTTGCCATTTCTACAGCTTCAAAAGTTTCTGTTAGAGTTCCAATCTGGTTAACCTTGATAAGAATAGAGTTAGCAACTCCAAGTTCAATACCCTTTGAAAGTCTCTTTGTGTTTGTTACAAAAAGGTCATCTCCAACAAGCTGAACTTTGTCACCAATTTTATCTGTAAGAATCTTCCATCCATCCCAGTCGTTTTCATCAATACCGTCTTCAATTGAGATTATAGGATATTTGCTTGCCCAGTCAGCCCAGTAGTCAGCCATTTCTGCTGATGTATATTCTGCGCCTGTTGACCATTCAAGTTTATATTTTCCTGTATCTTTGTGGTAAAGTTCACTCATTGCAGGGTCAAGAGCTATCATGATGTCTTCGCCAGGTCGATATCCAGCTTTTTCAATTGCAGAAAGAATTACTTCACAAGCTTCTTCGTTAGATTTAAGGTTTGGAGCAAATCCTCCCTCATCACCAACAGCTGTGCTGTAACCTTTGTCTTTCAGGATTGACTTAAGGTTGTGGAAAACCTCTGTAATCATTCTGATTCCGCCGCGGCAGCTTTCTGCGCCTACTGGCATAACCATGAATTCCTGGAAGTCTACAGAGTTATCTGCGTGTGAACCACCATTAATAATATTTGCCATTGGAACAGGAAGAGTTACTGTATGGTATCCGCCAAGGTATTTGTATAGAGGAATTCCGAGAGAATCGGCAGCGGCACGTGCTGTTGCCATTGAAACACCTAAAAGAGCATTTGCTCCAAGTTTGGATTTGTTCTCGGTTCCATCAAGTTCGAGCATAAGCTGATCTACTTCAACCTGCTCAAGAGCATCATATCCGATAAGTTCAGGCGCAATTATTTCATTTACATTTTCAACGGCTTTTAAAACACCTTTACCCATGAAACGGCTCTTATCTCCGTCTCTGAGTTCTACTGCTTCGTGTTCTCCTGTAGAAGCCCCTGAAGGAACTGCGGCTCTTCCAATTGATCCGTCAGCAAGAAGAACTTCAACCTCTACGGTGGGATTTCCACGTGAATCAAGAATCTCACGTCCCTCGATGTACTCAATTGTACTCATTCTTTACTCCTTAAATTACTTAGATTACTGTTAATATATCTAATTAAGCATCCTTTTATTTTATTAAAAAGTCAAGATTTAAAACGGATAAATGACCGTTTATCTTCTATTTTAAGCGCTCAAGTGAACTTATTTTCAGTCAAGTTTTAATAATTTTTTAGAAGCTCAAAAAAAGGTTATGGATTTTATTACAATATATATTAAAATAAATTAGACCTTATGCGTTATACAAATATTTTTGGAAATAACACTTTAAGACACAACCCTGGTTCTTCAAAGTCTATAAGTTTCTTTCTTCTCCAACGGGGTGGGTATCTTCGTTCTCTTGGAAGTGGCCTCTTTGCAATGATGCCGATGGGGAACCGTGTTATTGATAAAATAAAAAATATAATAAAAGATGAACTTGAAAATCTTGGAGGGCAGGAGGTCGATCTTCCTATTGTTGTGCCTTTAAACCTATGGAAAAAGACTGGCCGGGACAAGATTATTGCTGATGAAATGATTTCTTTTTCAGACAGGCAAGGCCATGAGTACGTTTTATCACCAAGTCACATTGAATCTATGACTCAGCTCGCAAGAACATCAATAAACTCTTATCGAGACTTTCCACGTTTTGTTTATCAATTTAAAGAAAAATTCAGAGATGAGGAAAAGGATAAAGGTGGGCTTTACAGAGCAAAAGAGTTTACGATGAATGATGCGTACTCATTTCATCGCTCTTATTCAGATTTAAATAATTTTTTTCCAAAGGTTTTTCAGGCATATCTTAATATTTTTGAAAAATGCGGTGTTGATATTATTTCTGCTCAGTCCGCGGTTGGAACTGTAAGCGGCGATAGGGCCTATGAGTTTTTAAAAGAATGTAGCTGGGGAGATAATATAGTTATCAGCTGCCCTGAATGCGGGTATAAAGCAAGCGCGGATATTGCTGTGGGAGTAAAAAAGCAGTATACAGAAAATCCTCGCTTACCAAAGGAAGTGGCTACTCCTGATTGTGGAACCAGAGATAAACTTTCTAAATTCTTAAATATTCCTCTTGAAAAAATAGGTGTTACAGAACTATATAAGACTGTTGATGGATTTATTCTTGTTGTTTGTCGTGGTGATTATGATGTTAGTATAGAAAAGCTTTCAAGATTAATAGGTTCTGCTGTTATAGGCCTTGCCACGAAAGACGAAGTTGAAGCAAATGATCTTGCGCCTGGATATATTTTCCCTTCTAATGAAAAAACTGGCTTCCCGCTTGTCGTAGATGATTCTATTTCTGGCTCAGACAATTTGGTCGTAGGCTCTGATAGACTAGGCTATCATATAAAAAATGTTAATTTCGGAATTGATTTTGAGAGTAAAATTGTTGGAGATATTGTAAGAATACATAGCGATGATAAATGTATATATTGCCGATCAAGTCTTGAAGAAAAAAATACAATAGAAATTGGTAATATTTTTAAAATTGGTGATTTTTATTCAAAGGCTATAGGCTTATCTTTTACAGAAGAAAATGGAGAGATTTCTTATCCATATATGGGCACTTATGGAATTGGCCTAGGCAGGTTATTAATGGGAATAGTAGAAGCTAACCATGATGATAAAGGTATTATATGGCCTAAACATCTTGCTCCGTATAATTTTTTTCTTATGGGTATTGGTAAGTCTTTCAGGGTAAAAAATGTTGTTGAGGAGCTTTTTGAGCAGCTTGGTTCAGATGTTCTTTTTGATGACAGGCATGAGTCTATTGGGGTGAAATTCAAAGATTTTGAGCTATTGGGGCTTCCGTATAGGATTGTTGTTTCAGCTAAAAGTTTACAGGAAGGAAAGGCTGAATTTTATGAGCGGAAAACCGGTAAGACCTGGGATGTTCCGCTTGAGCTTGTTAATAAAACTTGCACTTCATTGTTGGAAGATTCTGAATAATTGAATCTATGCAGAAAGTGCCGCGCCTATTGCTGTTACGTATTCAGCATCTTTGGGATATTGGAATTTTATATTATGTATGCCTGAGATATCTTTGAGCACTTTTTGTCCAATTTTGTTGTTGCTTCCATTTCCTGTAACAACAACCGTATCATAACCTTTCCCTTTTGCCGCAAAAACAGAGAGCATTCCAATTACCTGATAAACCATTGTAAGTATTCCTAATGCCATGTCTTCATCTTTTGCAGTATCAAGCAATTTTCCAAAATTAGCAGCGGTTGTCTCAGGGTTCAGAAAGTTTAAATTGTTTTCCATAATATCACCTATTAAAAGATCAATTTGATTAATATCTCCCTTGCTGGCAAGATTCATTATGTTTTTCAACTCGGTTTTTTTTAGCAGAGCCTTTCCAAGCCCACAGATGGTTCCTCCGCCTACACCAATCCCTCCAAGATGAGTTATCCCTTTTGATGTTGCTTCTAGAAAAGCTGTGCCGGTTCCGACATTTGCTATTATCATTCTGTTGCTTCGCATTGAGAATAATCCTCCGCGGCCAATTGCTGTTATTTCATCGATACTTTTTGTTGGAATATTAAAGATATTATCATGAATTTTACTGGCGCCGACACCTGTTATTACAATTTCTTCAATATCATTAATTCCAATTTTATTTTCAAGCGTCAATTTTCCTATAATTCCAGTTGATGATGTTACAGGATCAATTGCCTCTGTTTGAGTTTTTTCTAAAAGTTTTCCGCTTTCAAGAGATACGGCCTTTGTGGTGGTGCTTCCAATATCAATTCCTAATATCATATGGCCTCCAGAATAATATGTCACACTTTATACAAAAAAGTATTTAAATTGCAATAGTCTCATAAAGTCATAAAAGGAAGATTCTTTTAAAAATTGTTTATTCTGTCAGAAATGATAAAGCTGTTAAAAAAGACTCTTTGCTGTTATGCTGCAAAGAGTTTTGATATAGGTTCCTACTTAATAAATATAATTAATACTAATAACAACTGCTCCGCAATCTATTACGTCATCAGTAGTTGACCACAGATCCTCATCTCTGTTCCATGAAAAGGTATCGCTGCCGTCACCGATATTTGCTATGGTGTAAAGGCTAAGATCAAAACCCTCAAAGATATTCCATGAGCAACCGGCAGCAAGCATGGCGGAACCGTCAACGGGAGATACCACCGCTCTTGTTGATATGTTAAGAGTGTCTATCGGACTATAGGTAATTTCCGGGTACAGCAGCAACGCGTATTCAGGTTCTTCTTCAGTGGTGGTCCTATCAATTTCTGACCAGTTCTGGAAGGGGCGGTAGAGAGCCTCTAACCTGAATGTCATAGAGCTTATGCTGTTGATGGGCAGAAGATAGAAGAGTCCCCCGCTTATATTGAGGTTTTCTTCAAAGTCTTCTTCTATATTGTCTGTCGTTGATAAACCTAAAGAGGATGATAGATACCAGTCCAGGAAGAGGTTGCCCTGGAGGGCAATATAGGGCTTATGGTAGAAATCTACATCATCAGTACCTGTACTCTGATCAAAAAAGTATCCTCCTTCGAGTTTTACACTGCCAAGTTTTGTGTAAAAGCGAGCTCCGGCAGATACTTTGTTTATTTGTCCAAAGTAGTAGCCTTCTATAGTATCTACATCAGGCGCCATTATCACCCCTTCTATAAAAGAGAAGCTTCCTATTGGTACGTTGACAGCGACAAGCCAGTCTGTCTCTGTTCTGATTTCTGAATCTGTCAGATTAATGTTTGTTCCTGTACTGCCAAATAATACGTCTGCCGAATTAAATACAAAACCGTCACCCCAGCTGAGGCGTGTCTTTCCGGCTGTTACTCTGAATACCGGAAACCGGGCCTTTATATATGCCCGATTTAGGTTTATTACCGGGCTGTCATAGATGCTTCCTGATGTTAGCGTAAAGGCAAGGTCTGCCTTTACATTTCTGCTTCCAGAAGACTTAAACGAAAGATCACTGTAGCCGGTAAAGATTCCTCCCCAGTATTTATCTCCAGTATTAGCGTTTCTGGTTTGCAGGGCTGTAGTGCTGATGTTTGTTTCTATTGTGAGCTTGTTGTCCGCGGCTGCCGCTGAACAGATTGCAAAGAGTAGGAGACAAAATAACAGCTGTTTTTTTACCATAGTTCCTCCAGAGAGAAGATTCTGTTGTCCAGCGCTACATTTGCCTTGAAAGTTTTGAGAACAAGGACCGTTTCTGAGTCAGACTTCATTGTATCTGAGATTCGGGTTCTGGCGGCTGTTTCAATGTTGTCAAAGATTCCAATTTCCAGAACTTCCATTTCCTTTAAGAGTCTGTCTGATTTTGTGTAGTATTCTCCCTTTAAAACCAGATAGCTCTTTTTGTCGATCCAGACAATCTCTTTTGGGTAGGGTACTGTTCTTGTTTTTGCTGTAAGCTTTAGAATCCAGCAGTCGCGGCCAAGAACCTTTTCTTCTCCGGTAATTTCTATTGTGTACTGTTTTGCCCTGTCTTTGCCTCCTGTCATGTCCTCATAAGATATGTCTGAACCAAGAACTCCCTGCCTCAATGCTGAGCCCTGCATTCTGATAAGCTCTTCGGCATCAGGATAGTAAAGGTATATTTCATCCTTTGTTCTGAGTATCTTCTGTCCACGTTCTGCACGGCTGGTAAATTCTATAAATGATTCGCTCTCTCCGCGCGCCCATGAGTTAAAACTTGTTATCTTTGTTCCAAAGCGGTCAGTAACTTGAAATTCTCCAGAAGATTTAGCTGTTTTAAATGTTTGAGCCTCATCAGCAAGGCGTACGATCTCTTCTCCGCTTATTGCGAAGATTGAAATTGGAAGCATGATTATTGCTAAAATTGTTAATATTATTCTTTTCATAAAAAACTCCTTTTTATATATATCTGAGCGCTTCAACCGGTTGTATTTTTGATGCCTTTCGTGACGGAATAAGAGTCGCAAGGCAGGCTATGGCAACAGCATAGAAATAGACAAAGATTGTTTTTCCTGCATTAAGTTTGGGGTAGAGTATTGATGACATTTCAAATTCCATACCGCTCATTGCGTCTGTGAAATCTATTCCAGTTTTGGACAGATAGGCTACAAGAAGTATTCCTGCGGCTACTCCTACTGCCGCGCCTATGGCACTTATAAATGTTCCCTCAAGCAGAAAGAGTTTTACAAGCTCTCGTCCGTGCATACCAAGGGCTGACAGGGTTCCTATTTCCCGCATTCTTTCAAAGATTACCATCATGGTGGTATTTATAATTACGGTGCTTCCAAGCAGAAAGAAGAATATTCCTATAATGTTGTACACTGTCTCGGCCATTCGAATGAGACCAAACATCATGCTTATATCCTCAAGCTGCTTTACCTCAAGCTCTGTGCCTGATGACGACAGGGCGGCTGATAGCTTTTCTGCTGCCAATAGCGGTTTTATGTTATGAGATGTTTTTACAAGAATTTCTTGAGCCTCTCCTGGCATATTAAGAAAGTCCTGCGCCCGGTCAAGGGGCATCCAGAAGTATTTTGAATTGAGGCTTGCAACAGGGAAGGCTGCAAGGCCTGTTATTTTCAGGGTTATAGCGTTTGTGCTGCGATCAGCTGTCATTGTCTGAAAGGTTATTTTGTCGCCAAGCTCAAGGTGAAGGTTGCGTGCCAGAACAGCACCCATTATCATCTCTTTTTTTCCACGTTCAGGTAGTCTTCCGGCAACTACAATGCTGTCAAGATCAAAATAGTTCCGTTCTCTTTCAAGATCGACTCCTGTTCCAATTGCGCTGAAGGTCGAACCGTCGATATAGATGCTGGATGGAAAGCTGACTCTTGGAACCCAGGACTCTATTCCGTCTATTTTAGATATTGCCTCACCAGCCTTGTTTATATTAACTGTCAGATGAACGGGATTAAACCTTTCGTATTCTTCATAATCCTTGTTTCGGACTCTTACGTCTCCGGTATAAAAGTTTCTGAGGTTGTTTTTCATGTCCTGACTCATGCCTCCGATAAGCGCGAAGAGCGCTACAATGCTCATTGAAGCAACTGCTATAGCAGTTCCGGAGAGAATTGATCTTCGCATATTTCGTGAAATATTTTTAAAAGCTGTCTTTGCTATTCTAAAACTCATGTATTGCCTCCTAATGCCCGTCACAGAGGACGGGGAAATTGACGGAGTTTGAAAGTCTTCTTTCAAACTTCAAATTAAAAATTAACATGGAAGTCAATTTTTAATAGGCTCCCTTATGATCTAAGACAGGATGGAATATCCATTCTGAGTGCTCGTCTGGTGGGTAGCAGGGCTACTATCGTGGTTATAATTATTCCGGCAAGAAATGCTATTGCCGTTGTGTCAAAGTTCCATACTCCACGCATGACGCTTTGAATTCGATAGCCTATGTCTATATCTCTCAGCATAAAACCGAAATCAAAACCAACGTTTACAACATAAAAGTTTATACAGATTCCAAGAGTTACACCCATAATTGAGCCGATAAGGCCTATACCCATTGCTTCAAACATAAATGTAAGGCGGATTGAGGAGTCTGACATCCCAAGGGCCCGCATCATTCCAAGTTCTCGTGTTCTTTCAAATATTGCCATCAGCATTGTGTTTGATATTCCAACAGCAGCAATTATAAAGATAAGTACTAATATCATACTTGAGCCACCGCGCTTTGCCTCTGCAATGGCAAGAAAATCAAAGGCAAGATCTTCCCAGCTGTATACAGAAAGACTGTTATTTCCGGTTATTGATTTTATCTTTGCGGTTTCTGCTTTAACGTTAGCATTGTCCGCAAGTCTGATATTAATCTCTGTTGCTGCACCTTCCATTTCAAGATAATCTGACGCTGTAGATATGGGCATCATAAGAAGACTTCTGTTTACGTTAGGGTTAGGACAGTTTAGTATTCCAACTATCTCGAGATCCATCGATTGATAAAAGCCTCCGTTTCCACGTGTAACAACTGTTACCCAAGCCCCGACTTTTGCTCCTATGTCTTCTGCAAACCATGAGCCTAGCAGTATTCCGTCTTCTCCCGGCTGTAGAAATCTTCCTTCGACAAGGGTGTCTTTAAAATGGAAGACTTCAAAATCTCTCTGAGGATCTATTGCTGTCACCTCTATAGGCATTGAGCCGTCTTCTCCAAAGTCAATAACATTTAGAATGAGTTCTCCTGAGAAAGATATTCGTGGCGCTGCTGTATAACCTTTCTCTTCAAGCTTCTGAACTTTTTCTTTATAGTCTGTAATATTTATATCAAGTGGCATCTGATGGCGGTTTTCCCAGTATTCACTGTTGTATATCCGCGCCGAGGCGGTCTCATACCATTTAAGGTTTCTAACCGATTCATACTCTGCGCCTCGCAGCATTGAGTCGATCATTATAAACATCATTATTCCGACGGCAATCGCGCCTGCGGTAATGAGTGTACGCCGTCGGTATCTTGTCAGGTTTTTAAAGGCAAGTGAAATAAGGAATTTCATGGCCTCCCTCCTTTTTTAATAAGCATTACCGTAACAGTTATAGTAGTTACGGGGAGAATTGAGCTTCTCATATTTTGTGAAATATTTTTAAACACAGTCTTTGCAATTTTAAAACACATGTATTGGCCTCCTATTCCCTCCATCGAGTGCAGGGATTTTGACAAAGTTTGAAAGTTTTCTTTCAAACTTCAAATTAAAAATTAACAAGAATGTTAATTTTTAATAGCCTCCTTATGATCTAAGACAGGATGGAATATCCATTCTGAGCGCCCGTCTTGTGGGAAGCAGGGCTACTATTGTTGTTATAATTATTCCGGCAAAGAATGCTATTACAGCAGTGTCAAAGTTCCAGGCTCCGCGCATAACGCTTTGAATTCGATAGCCTATGTCTATATCTCTCAGCATAAAACCGAAATCAAAACCGACATTTACAACATAAAAGTTTATGCAGATTCCGAGGATTACTCCCATAATTGAGCCAATGATGCCTATGCCCATTGCCTCAAACATGAATGTAAGGCGGATTGCAGAGTCAGACATTCCAAGC
This sequence comes from Spirochaetaceae bacterium, assembly GCA_028527945.1. GTDB lineage: Bacteria > Spirochaetota > Spirochaetia > UBA9216 > UBA9216 > Thalassospirochaeta. The sequence continues at coordinate 4,715 of JAQQAK010000138.1, read as the reverse complement.
GTACGCATCATTCCAAGTTCTCGCGTCCTTTCAAATATTGCCATTAGCATTGTGTTCGATATTCCAACGGCTGCAATTATGAAGATAAGGATTAGTATCATATTTGAGCCTCCGCGATCGGCTTCTAAAACGGCAAGGAAATCAAAGGCAAGATCTTCCCAACTGTATACAGAAAGATTGTTGTTTCCGATTAATGATTTAATCACTGCGGTTTCTGCTTTCACGTTAGCATTGTCCGTAAGTTTTATATTAATCTCTGTTGCTGCACCTTCCATTTCAAGATAATCTGATGCTGTGGATATAGGCATCATAAGAAGATTTCTGTTTACGATGGGATTTGGGCAGTTTAGTATTCCTACGATTTCAAGATCCATTGATTGATAAAAGCCACCGTTTCCGCGTGTAACAATTGTTACCCATGCTCCGATTTTTGCTCCTATGTCTTCAGCTAACCATGAACCTATCAGTATTCCGTCCTCTCCCGGCTTAAGAAATCGTCCTTCGACAAGGGTGTCATTAAAATGGAAGACATCAGAATCTTTTTGTGGATCTATTGCTGTTACTTTAATGGACATTGAGCCGTCTTCTCCAAAGTCAATAACATTTAGAATGAGCTCTCCTGAGAAAGAAATCCGCGGAGTGACTTTGTAGCCATTTTTTTCAAGTTTCTGTACTTTTTCTTTATAGTCTGGAATATTTATATCAAGAGGCATCTGGTAGCGTTTTTCCCAGTATTCACTATTATATATTCGCGCCGAGGCTGTCTCGTACCATTTTAGGTTACGAACTGATTCATATTCCGCGCCTCGCAGCATTGAATCAACCATTATAAACATCATTATTCCAATTGCAATTGCGCCGGCGGTTATTAGCGTTCGCCTACGGTATCTTGTCAGGTTTTTAAAGGCAAGTGAAATAAGGAATTTCATGGCCTATCTCCTGTTTTTGTCGCTTTTTATTAATCCGTCATGTAGAAGAACAATTCTTCCGGCGTAGTCCATTACCATTGGATCATGGGTTGAAAATATAAAGGTTGTTCCAAGCTTTTCATTCATGCTTTTCATCAACTTTAGAATGTCCTCTCCTGTTGTAGAATCAAGGTTTGCTGTAGGTTCGTCTGCAAGGACAATTTCCGGATCTTTTACAAGTGCTCTGGCAATAGCCACTCTCTGCTGCTGGCCACCGGACAGCTTTGCTGGTTTTCGATCTTCCATTCCTTCAAGACCTACTTCTTTTAAGACATTCATTGTCCTTGTATGAACATCCTTCTCGCTTACATCCAGAAGCGATAGCACAAAGGCTACGTTTTCGTAGGCGGATAGTACAGGGATCAGGTTGTAAGTCTGAAATATAAAGCCTAGATTTTGGCGCCTGAAACTTGTTTTTTCTTTCTTGTTCATGGAAGAAACCTTTTCTCCCTTGATACTTATCTCTCCCAGATCAAGTTTGTCTATGCAGCCAATCAAGTTGAGTAAAGTTGTTTTTCCTGAGCCGGAAGGGCCGGCAATTGAGGTGAACTCTCCCTTCTGGATTTCAAGGCTAACACCCCGGAGGGCCTTAACCTCAGTCTCTCCGTTCTGATAATTTTTAATAACCTTGTCAATCTTTATCATTTTGTTTCTCCTTTTGTGCCTCTGTAAAGGCGGCTGTTCCGAGAATTGATCCGAGGTTCATACTATCGAGCGCTGAAGATGGCATAAGCATCATTGAGTTATTATGTCTGAGTCCTTCATACACCATATTCATTGCGCGCAGTTGAAAGGCTGTTGGATTGTTTCTATATTTTTCAGAGGCTGCCTCAAATTTTTCAGCAATCTCAATCTCCGCGTTGCTAAGGATTACCCTTGAGCGTTTTTCACGTTCGGCCTGAGCCTGCTTGCTCATTGCGTCTTCAAGCTCTTTAGGGATAATAATATCGGTTATCTCAACTGAAAGAATTGATACTCCCCATGGGTTTGTCTTTTTGTCCAGAGTCTGCTGGATCTGTCGGCCTAGTTCTTCTCGTTCGGATAGAAGAGATGCGAGATCATGTTTTCCTATTGAATCTCGTAATGCAGTCTGTGCCGATAGAGCTACAGCTTCCATGTAATTTTCTACTTCAAGAACAGCCTTTTTAGCATCCCAGATCATCCAGAAGCAAAGGGCGTCAACGTGAACCGGAACGGTATCTACTGTAAGGGTTTTTTCGGCACTGAAGTCGGTGGCTCGTATTCTGGTGTCTATAAAGGCTGCAGTTCTATCGATGAGAGGAAAGAGGATGAAGATGCCGGGGCCGTGAACCTTTTTGAATTTTCCAGCCCTGAGAATTACAACTTTATCCCACTGGTAAACAAGTTCTACTGCAGCTGATACGAGAATTCCAATAGAACCGGCTACGGCAAGCGGCCAGTAATCAAGGCTGAAGAATGACAGCATGTAGAGCCATATTGCACATATAATTGCAATTGAAAATATCCATAGTGGCAGTAGTGCAAGAAGAACACCTCCGCAGAGCAGCCATGCTGTCAGGTTTACAATTATTTCGATATCTCCGGCCAGGAATAATCTCTTCTGGATTACAAAACCGGCTGCTGCAAAGATTCCCAATACGAGTAGGGATACCGCACTGTAGCTGAAGTCTTTCTGTAGTCTGGGTGTTTTTATGTTTTTGATTCTATCGTATTTTTCTTTAAACAGATTCATTTCTTTTCCTCCATATGAGCCTCTATTCCTTTCAGGTATTCAATAAGCTCTGCTATAGAAAAGCCGTATGAGCCAGCTTTTATGATAAAAGACTGAGTGATTCCAGCGAGAACCCTTTCTCGCTCAATTTCGTCTAATTTCGTCTTTTTTCCGCTTATAAAGGTTCCTGTTCCCTGCTGAGTGTTAACAATGCCTCGAATTTCAAGCTCGTTGTATGCCCTTGCAACCGTATTTGGATTAATACTCAGATCAACGGCCAGACTGCGTACTGTTGGAAGCTGCTCTCCCGTTAAAATACGGCCGTCTGCTATAGCCATTTCTACCTGTAGTATTATCTGTTTGTAGAAGGGTACTCCGCTCTTTGGATCAAGGCTGAACTCTATTTTTTTCAACGTAGTTTCTGCCAAAATATTTCTCCTACAAAATGGAGTTGTTATATTGTACTAAAGCTTTAGTACAATATAACTATATCCTTATAAAAATGAGAAATCAAGAGAAAATAATAGGAATTTAGGTTTTTATAAGGAATTATTTATATAAGATGGATTTTCTATTATTGATAAAGTTAATCTGATAGCAAGTATTAGTCAGAGGAGCCCTACTATATATTCTCTATCCAGTTCATAATTTTTTCAAAGTCCGTTTCATTGGGATGTTCTCTTCTTATTACTCCAAAGCTTTTTCCAAAACAATCAGTATAATTCTCATCCATAGTATAGCCTTTTTTACCAAGCTGATTTTTCAGATCATTAAAGGCTGTCACATTTGATTTTCCCCTGCCAAGCCAAGTCATAAAAAGATAAAAACGAGGGCTTTGAGGATTATCAGCCTCTGGAAGGTTGCTTACCCAGTTTCTGATACTTTTATGAACTTGATCCATATAAACTCCTGAAGACAGGATGAGCACGTCGTATTTGCTTATGTCTATTCGAGATTCAGGATTGATAACCTCTTGTTCAATTTTTAGTCTTTCTGAAACATTTTTCACGACCGTATAGGTATTTCCGCTGCTTTTGGGACATAAAATTATCATTTTCATGAAAGAGATTGTAGTGTAGCCTTTTGTATTTGTATAGGAGGAATTGAGGAAAGAGCTTTTTTGAGTTTGCGGCGGTGTAATTTATTGAATTAGTGTTAAAAAAATATTTTAGAAGTATTAAATATGAATGGACAAAATAGGATAAGACCAATAGTGAGAATGGAAAAATATCTTAGAATGAGGGATTATAGTAGTAATACAATAACTGCATATAAAAATCAGGTTACATATTTCTTTACTCGTACAGGTTTGCGTCCTGATGAAGTCCGTACAGAAGATATTACGCTTTATATGGAAAAGGTAAAAGAAATAACAGGGTGTTCAAGAGCCTATCTTGTTCAATTGGTTAGTGCGTTAAAGTGTTATTACAATCATGGTTTTGACAGAAAGGTTCTTAATCCGGCTATTACGGTTCCTTTACCGAAAAAAGAAAGAAAATATCCTGATATTCTGTCAAAAGAAGAGGTAAGATGTATTATAAATCAGGGAACTCTTAATCTTAAACATGAATTTCTCTTAATGATGATTTATAGTAGCGGCCTTAGAGTAAGTGAAGCAGTCAGCCTAAGATTAAATGATTTGGATTTTGATCGACATATGATTCATATAAGAAATTCAAAGGGCAAAAAGGATAGATATATAATGTTTTCTGACGCATGTATTAAAGTTTTTGATAAATATAAAAATAGATATTATCTTGAAAATTGGCTTTTTCCTGGAGCGAAGGAGCATTCACACCTTAGTATAAGAACCGCTCAATTAGTATTTGAAACAGCCTGCCACCGTATAAATCTTTCCAAGAATGTTAGTATCCATTCATTAAGACATGCTTTTGCTACTCATTTGCTTGAAGATGGGGTAGATTTGAAATATATTCAAGAATTGCTTGGACACAAAAATATAAAAACTACAGAAATTTATACACATGTAACACAAACAAGCCTAAGAAATATTCGCAGTCCAATTGATCGTTGGTAAAATACTTTACCGTTCT
>JAQQAK010000137.1 GCA_028527945.1 Spirochaetaceae bacterium | reverse complement strand
ATTCTTTCTGGATTTATTCTGATGCTGTTCAGCAAGCTCATGCATATATCAGGATACAATACTGATGAAGCTGAAAGCCTTCTTCTTATTGGACAGACAACTGGTCTAAGGGTTAGGGATCTCTTGTATTCAGGAATATTGATAGCGTCATTAGGCGCTATTATGGATATTGCAATGTCTGTTGTTTCTTCAATGAATGAGCTTAAACTACATAAGCCTGAATCTTCTGCAATGGTTCTGTTTAAGGCCGGAATGAACGTTGGAAAAGATGTTATTGGAACTATGTCTAATACACTTATTTTGGCTTTTACTGGAACATCTATTAATCTTCTTATTGTTTTGTCTTCGTATTCTGTTCAGTATAACCAGTTTATGAATATGAACAGAACCGCTATTGAGATTACCCAGGCATTGGCAGGCAGTCTGGCTCTTGTTTTAACAGTTCCTATTACAGCCTTGCTAGCTTCTCACTTGCTTATAAAGAAAAAAGCTCATTGATATTGATGTCGAAATGGATAAAATTTTAACCGATATCTAAAAAAAGCTTAACAAAAGAGTGATCTACTCTCCTGTATATGTATTACTAACTGCCTTTTGGGGCAGAAAGTTTTTAGGAGATAAAACATGAAAATCAAATCAAGAAGAATTGTTGCGATCATGGTATCGCTAATTCTTTGTTCAGGCCTGTTTATAGCCTGTGTTTCTAAGGGAGAATCCGGAGTCAAAGAAGCTCCTGCAGCAGAACTAATTGAAACCGCTCCGGTAGACGGTTCGCAGATTGTCTTCTGGTTTGAAGCAGAGCAAATTATTGTTGGAACTGAATTAAATCTCGATCAGCGCTTTGTTGGTATCGAGTCTTCAGTTAATGAAAAAAAACTTCCTGTATATGAAGGTTCCGCAGTTTTTGAGGTTCAATATGACAGTGAGAATGATCTTTATTCATTTGTATGTGATGGTAAATATCTTACCTCAACCACTGCTAATATTGTAAGTTTAGCAGATGCTTCAGATGAAAATGGGTGCAGTAAATGGAAGCTTCTGGCTAATGATAATGGTTGGCTCTTAATAAATGCGGCAGCATCTTATAATGAACAGGATATCTATTTTGAGTATTACAAAACTGGATTTACAACCTATAATTATTACGATTCTTCCGCTCCAGCATATACATTTAACTTTTATAAGTTTAATGGTTTTGCGCCGGATCCTAAATTAAATTGGGCTGAGCAAAACGAACCTTCATCTATTGTCGCTGCAGCTTCTGTTGACGCGTCAAATAACAGCGCTGTAATTTCCGGAACTTCTACAGAAATGGAGTATAAAACTGTTTCAGCACGAGAATGGACTAATTGTTCAGGTAGTGAAATCGAAGGACTCATTCCTGGAGAATATGAGATTCGCTACGCAGAAAGAGACGGTTACAAGGCCAGTAATTCTGTAAAGGTAAATGTTCCGTTTTTTGCTTCAACAAAATACATTGTGAATGATCTGACAATGCAGCCTGGTGCTGATGAGACTCAGATGAATTTTTGCTGGTATTCAAATAATGCGGAAGCTGCTGTTGTAGAAATCGCTTTAAAATCTGCAATGACAGATTCAAACTTCCCTGAAGATAATGCTCTAACTTTCAGTGGCACTGCAACTGCATCAGGAAGTTTTATTTCAAACGAGGTCGTAGTAGAAGGGCTTAAAGAAAAAACTGAATACATATATCGAGTTGGCGATGGAGACAATTTCGGAGCTGTTTATGATTTAAAAACTCAGGACAGCAGTAATTTTAACGCTATTCTTGTTGGAGATCCTCAGATAGGATGTTCCGGAAATACTAATAATGATATGCAGGGTTGGGAAAACACAATTAGCACTGCTATAAAGAGTTTTCCAAACAGCAGCTTTATTTTAAGTGCTGGAGATCAGGTCGAAACAGGCCCTTCTGAAGCACAGTACGACGCATTTTTTAATGCTCCAGAACTTGTTTCTACACCATTGGCTCCAACAATTGGAAACCATGATAATAAAGGATTATATAAATATCATTATAATTCTCCAAATGAATCAACAGAATACGGAACAACAAAAGCTGGCAGCGATTACTATTTTACCTATGGTAATACTCTTTTTATGGTTATCAATTCAAATAATACAAGTGCTTTCTCTCATGAGACTTTCATGAAAGACGCTATAGAGAAAGAGGGCATAAATGTTGCATGGAAGATCGTAATGTTTCACCATTCTATCTACAGTTCCGCAACACACTCTGTTGATGCTGACATTATTGCACGAAGAAATGATCTTTACCCAGTTTTTGACAAGCTCGATATTGATGTCGTTTTAATGGGGCATGATCATGTTTACTCAAGAAGCTGGCAGTTATTAAACGGAACAGCTCAAAAAGATCAGAAAAATGATGCTGACGGAAACGCTATAGATCCTACAGGAACTCTTTATGTGACTGTTAACTCTTCAAGTGGTAGTAAATATTATGATCTTGTTGATACTGACAAAGATTACAGAGCCGCAAGATGGCAGGGATATGAGCCTTCATATTCAAATGTTGAGATTACTGATAACAGTTTTACTGTTACAACTTATAAATCAGGTGATAACTCTATAATTGATACTTGTTCAATTTATAAAACAGTTAATTAATATTTAAATACTTTTAAAAAGCGGGATTTTTCTAAAAGAAATATCCCGCCTTTTTTTTTCTGTTATAAAAGAATATTATACATGTGGTTCTTTCAAAGCTTAGAAAGTTTTGCGAGAAGCTCACAAGAATGTTTTATCGGGTGATAAGCCCTAATTAGAAAAGGTTATAGGAGTAGTATGAATGGAATTTTATCATGTAGATGTTTTTTCTAAAGAGCCATTAATGGGGAATGGATTATCTGTTGTTTTTGTAGATACAGAAATTGAAGATTCAATACTCTTAAAAATTGCTCAGGAGTTCAAGCAATTTGAAACAATTTTTATTTATCCAAAAGAGAATGGTGTTTATCCTGCCAGAATCTTTACAGTTGAAGAAGAATTAGATTTTGCTGGTCATCCTGTAATAGGTGCTGCTGGTGTGATTTCTAAACGAGAAAAGGATTCTTCATCAAAAGAGGTTAAATTAAAAATAAAAAACAGGATATTAACTACTAACGTTGAAACTGAAAGTAATTATTACAAGGTGTCCATGAATCAGGGGCCAGCGACCTTTATATCAAGTCTTGGTATTTCAGATATTAATGAAATTATAAGGTCATTGAATCTTTGTACTGAAGAGATCTCAAAAGATTATCCGATAGAAGTTGTTTCTACAGGATTAAAATATTTATTATTACCTGTAAAAGATCAGGCTTCTCTTGCGAAGGCTCGTATAGTTGTTTCAAATTTTGAAGAACAGCTTGATAGGGTTGGTGCCAAATTTGTATATATTTTTGAGCCGCAGACATTAGAGTGTCGAACTTGGGATAATATGGGGCAAGTTGAAGATGTTGCTACAGGCAGCGCGGCCGGTCCTCTTTGTGCTTATCTTGTTAAAAATAACTTTAAAGATAAGGGGGAGCCTATAATAATAAAGCAGGGATCTTTTACAGGAAGACCAAGCATTATTAAAACTTTTGTTGAAGAAAAGACTGATAATGTGAATATTGAGGGGGATGTATCCTTTTTTGCAAAGGGAGATCTCATGCTTCCAGCCTTTTAGGTTTTATAAAAAAGGCTGGTGCAAGAGGTATTTTAGTGAAATATTATACAAGAAGTTTTTTCAGGTTATCTATTTCAGCAAGATTTTTCTGAAACATTTTTTCAATTTGTATAATATTATCGTTTACATTCATAATTTGTTTTTCTTGCTCGCCTAACAATTCTGAAAAACTGAGCAAGGTTGTTCTATAAGTTTCAAGTGTTTGTTGAACATCAGTATTAATTTTTATGCCTTCTTCTGATAATCCCTTAATTGTAATTGTGTCATTTATAAGATGAGTTACAGACTGTAGAAGTTCTTTTGTTTCTGTTTGCTGCAGTTCTATTTCATCTCCCATCTTGTTCATCATTTTAGTGCTTCTCATAACTTCTTCAATTATTGAATAAAGACCATCTGATACACGTGAAGATAAATCAACACTACGTTCGATAGCAGATTCCATTCCCTCAACCTTTTTGTTGCTTTCTGTTATCTGCTTTCTTGACTGACTTGATAGTTTTCGAACCTCTCCGGCAACAACCGCAAAACCTTTTCCTGCTTCTCCTGCATGGGCTGCTTCAATTGAGGCATTCATTGCCAGAAGATCTGTTCGCGCGGTTATATCTTCTATACCAGTAAGAACTTCTCTGATTGTTTCAGAGTGAGAACGGATTTCCTGAAGAGCATTTACAGATTCGTCTATTACTCCTCTGTTTTCCTGGGCAATAGAATTAAGGCTTTTAGAGGCATTACTTGTTTCAGAAAGGACTTCTCTTGATGTCTGTACACGTTCTACTCCTGAAGATAAGGTTTGCTGAACCTGTTCCGCGTAAGCACTCTGATTTGTCAATGCAGAAAATATTCGTTCAGAAGAATCTCCAAGATTCTTTTCAATAACAGGCAGAGTTGTCTCTATTTTTGAGATCTGTTCACGTATTGTTTTATTCATATTCGCTGTTGCGGCAGAGTTTTCTGATATGATTTCAGATGACTCTGATATTTTTGTACTTAATAGTTGTCCTGATTGCTGCAGATTTTCTGACAAACCAGTAACTGCTTCAATCATCTTTTTTTGTATTAAATTCTTTTCTGCAAGTTTAATTGCCTGCTCTTCACTTTCTTTAGAAGCTCTTAACTGTTCGAAGGTTAAAATTAGAAAAAGAGCAAGAATGATAAGTAAGAACCCATATGGAGTAAGATACGCGAATGGGGCAGCGTCGGCCAGAATTATAATAATGTCAACTACACCACAGCCTATTGAACCTAATAATGCAATGAGCAGTACTATTATTTCTGGTGTTCGACGCTTTATGGCTGCATAGATTATAAACACCAGATTCATTAAGATTATGATAGGGAAAAAATAACCTAACATCAAACTTAGTGTTGAATCTACAGCAGTATGTGTCGGGTTAATAATAAAAATTATTATAAAAGCTATAGCTGGAATAATAGCCGCCAGACTGGCAAAGCGTTTTATTTTATTTAGTTTTGTAAATTCCAGAACAAATATTGTAAGGGAGCTTAGCAGAAGCGCAAATCCTATCTTACTGATTTTTTTTATAACAAGGTCGTTTATTGCGTTGGAAGAAAAACTGATCTCCATGTACGAAAGAAAGAAGGCCGCGCATAACATTGAAAAATAAAGAAGATGCCGCTGTTTTCGTCCTGATACAAAAAAGAGAAGCAAGTAATAACCTGAAAGAAGTAGACTAATAAAACTTGTAGCTCTTATAAGATAGACACTGAAAAAATTCCTTTTTAACGCAAGAGCAGATGCTTTTCTTTGTCCTGAAATTACAATTGGTGGAAAGGCTTTTGAAAAACCATTTGGGAATAATTCTATAGTAATTGTATTGCTTTGACTTCCATAATTAAGGGCCTTTTCAGGAAGGATAAAATCTGAAGACAGAAAGACTCCTGATATCCAGCTTTCATCATGTTGTCCTGAGCGGAATAAAAGATATCCATTAATATAAATATCACAGGGATATTGTGTTGGTCCGATGTAAATTCCAAGAGCTCTACCTTGAATGGAGCTATCTATCTTGAATTCTGTTTTTAGACTAATCATGCGGCCTGGACTTGAAAGTTCTGAAGAGAATGAGCCTCCATTCCATTTTTTGTAGGCTGAAATATCAGTATCTACAGTTGAGCCGGTCGAACTCTCTAAAGCAAGAAAGTAATAATCGTCAATGGTATAAACCTCTTTGTCACTAGTTACATTTAAGCTGAACAAGGCTGCTGAGGTGAATAAAAGGATTAAAACTAAAAAGAATTGTTTCATAATTCGGATTATGACGAAAGATTAAAAACAGGTAAAGACTTCAATTCCTGAATTGATAAAAAAATAATTATTAGAAGTATTTTGAGCCTCTTTTAATAAAAGTATAGCCTAAAAAAGGTATCTCATACTCAATAAGGGAAATTATATAAAGGAGCGCAGAATATTTGGTTATCGCATGGATTCATTATTCGCCGTGGGAAGGGATTAGAGTAGATTGTTTTGAGGGCTTCTAAAAAACACTGTGATAGAGTTTTTTTAGAGTCAGCTTGAAATAAAATAAAAAAGCATACATTCTGTAAAGAGTTCATCTTTTGGAGGATAAATAAAATGTCTTTTAATTTTTTTATGATGTATTTTTTAACCATCTTTGTGGCAACAATTATTCCAGGCCCAAGTATGCTGCTCGCGCTTACCCACGGCATGAGATACGGCACAAAAAGAACAACGGCTACAGCTCTTGGCAACCTTATTGTAACACTCTTGCAGGCTGCAATCTCAATGGCCGGGCTGGGAGCCGTTTTGCTGGCATCAGAGAATGTTTTCAACATAATAAAATTAATAGGCGCCGCGTACCTGATTTATATGGGAATTACTATCTGGCGTTCTCCACTCATTACTCTTGATGAATCTGATGGAGGTGAAGCTCCACAGGAATCGCTTAGAAACATGTTTTTAAAGGGGGTTCTTGTTACTGCTGGTAATCCCAAGGCCATTGTATTCTTTACTGCTATATTTCCGCAGTTTATAAATCCCCATAGCGCTTATGTGCCGCAGTTTCTTACATTTCTGATAACTGGGGGCATTATAGCTTTTAGCTGTTTTATGATTTACGCGGCAGGAGGACAGAATATTCTATCAATATTTCTTAAGACATCTGTAGGAAAGCATTTGAATAAAATTATCGCCGGAACCTTTATTGGCGCGGGTATAGGGCTTGCGGTGAGTAATAAGTAAAAAGCGCCTATTTATAGATTGAAACAAAATCATTTCTTTGTGCTCTTTCAGGAAGACTACATTTTAGGGAGATGCTGAAAATGAAAAACTCAAAAATATGGAAGCATAAATATCTGTTGCTGACAGCCTCAATAATATTGGTGACGGTATTGTTAACAGTAATAGATTTTCCTGTCGCAAGGCATAATGATACTGAAGATTTTATAAGCTTTCTGGATAAAAAGATTCCACGGTATATGTCCAAATACGATGTAGGCGCGGCCGCTGTTGGACTGGTTCAGAACGGAGAGATCGTCTGCCTCAAGGGCTATGGATATTCAGATGAGCAGAAAACAATCCCTGTAACACCGGAAACCATTTTTCAGGCTGGTTCGGTTTCTAAGCCGGTCACGGCATGCGGCATCATGAAGCTTGTAGAAGACGGAATTATTAGCCTTGATACCACCGTAGAATCCCGGCTAAAGAGGTGGCAGCTTCCCAAGTCTGATTTTGATGAGACCGGTGTAACAGTGAGACGATTATTGAGCCATACCGCGGGCATTGCCAATGTTGGCGGCTGCGGCAACAATTCACTTAGAATACAGAAAACAGTAAATATTTTAAAGGTAATTTTGCCAGCAGGATTATGCTGATACATATTCTTGATAGTCCTTTCTATTATTAGAAAAAATTAACAGATATGCTTATTGTTGTATTGGAGAATCTGATTATATTTCTTCGTTTGATGAGATAGTTTGTATAAGTGGTACTGAATTAGATACTCTAAAAAGTGAGAATGCGTCAGGAACTGTGTATTCAACTATTGACGCAGATGATTTTGGTTTTGAATGTCATGCTAATGGTTCTACAAACTGGAATGTTGTAAATATTCTTGATGGTACAGAGGTTACAACAGGAGACGCAGTTTTTCTTGTAAAAAAAGTTAACTCTGAATTCAATATTGATAACTCTACAGTAAAATCAACAGAAACTGGAGTTCTTGTTCAAATTATAGATAACGATGATGACTATGTAGGTGTAGACGTCTCAGGAGATACCTGGGGTCTTGATAACGCACTTTATGGTCATACTGTTGATTCACATATGCCAACCTTTAATGAATCTTTTTCTGAAGAAGACGGTTACAGCAGCTCTTTTGCGGCAGATACTTCTGCTTCTAAAAGTGACTCTTATGACACTTCTGACAACTGGGAATGTAATGTTAATCTTACAAATGGAACTTATGAGGGCGATCTCTGGAACTCAAGTGGCTATGTAGGAAGCAACGCGGCTACTACAATGACTGTTACCATTGGAGATGGTACTAATTCCGCAACTCTTACAGGTATTATATCTGCGGGAGAGTTTAAGCACACCAAGAAAAGCTTTTCTGTTGGAGATGGTGACTGGTCTAATGCTGACTATTTAGGACATGTTACTAACCAGAAGAATTGGAATGGTGTTAATAATGTTAATGTTGTTATAAAAAGTGGTGCTACCTGGAATATTACCGGAAATGGTATTATTACTGGATTCACAAATGATGGTTCTATAAGCGGAGGAACTGTCACAGAGAACTCTGATGGAACCTGGACTATAGCAGTAACAAATTGAGTGATGTTATAGCACTCCGATATTTCGGAGTGCTTTTTTATGGGAGCAAATAATATTGCTGATTATAACTCCTTCTACGAATTTTATTTTTCATATGAACTATTTTTTTCTTAAATCTTCCATTATGTTACCTGCTTTTTTGAAAATATTTGGTTGCATTGCGCGTTTCCACCATGGAACATCAGCGTGAAGATATTCGGTGAACTCTGACAAATCTTCTCCATAAAATGATTCAGAATTTTCAGCTTCCCAATATTGCTGATGTCCTATAACTCCTTCAGGAGAAAACTCAATGGAAACATTTTTTACAATATCTTCATATTTACCAAAATTAATCTTTTTACTTATACAAAGATCGTGAAGTTCTTTATCAAAGGTTGCTTCCATTGGTATCCATTTACCATTAAGATAAATTTCAGGAAATGTATGAGGGAAGGGATCTACCCAATTTTTGTAAGCATATCCGGGTAAAAAATCTTCCAAAGCGTTTTTATGTACATACATAAAATGAAATCTTGCCTCAAAACCTGCTTCTCTGGCCATTGCTACAAGTAGATTGGCTTTTTGCATGCAGACTCCTTTTCTGTTTCTTAAAACTTCTTCAGCTGGAATATCTTGAGGATATACCCAATCAAATTTAATCTCATCTCTTACAAAGTAGAATATCTTTTCCAGTTTTTCTTCATCTGTCTCTGTGTCTTTAATAAGCATTTTTACCACCGTTTTTATCGTTTCTGTTTCTGTTTCAGACTCCACAGTACTGGATGTACTCGCGCAGCTGAAAAAAAATAGTCCGGCAATTGTTACTAATAAAATTGCAATTGCCTTGCTGTAAACTTTTCTTTGATTTGGTCTTTTTCTGATAGTTTTATTCTGTTTCATATTTTCCTCTCTAATATAAAATATATTTCTATACGACTGAATGTCAGTCAAAATAAGTTCTAAAAATAATTCAATTTCACGAGCATGTAAAATTGAAATTGTAAAATAAGGATTTATCTATATCCCATCAACCTCTTGTAAAACGATAGGCTGCCTTCCTGTAAATTTAAGCTTTTTTCCATAATTGAAAGAAGCGTTGTTATTCTTTGATTAATTTCCTCTTCTTTCCAACTGAAAATTCCAGGGTCAAATAAAACGTTTCCAGCTGTTACAAAAATTTCAAACTGATACAGAAGTTTGTTATTTGGTTCTGGGCAAAAGGCTTTTGCCATAAGAGGGACGTAGTCCAGAACAAGACGGGTTAAAATTTTTTCGTGAATGTCTACACCCTTGATAGCATGAATATTATTGTTTTCCTGATGATTAATAACTAACTGAATATCTGCCATCTTTTCGAGCTTCTCAAGAGGTTTGAGATTGTCCTGCTCTACGATAGCTGATGCTTTACTGACAAGCCGGTTTATATAGTTATCTACAATTGCGTCTATTATTTCATCCTTTGAAGAGAAATAATAATAGAAGACGCCTTGTGAAACTCCAATTTGCTTTACAATATCGCTTACCTTTGTTTCATTAAAGCCCTTTTTTATAAAGAGTTGCCTTGCAGTCGATATTATTTCATCTTTTCTCTCTTCCGGATTCTTTGAAATTCTAGTCATTAAAACTCCTGATTTAGATATACTATTAATACGACTGACTGTCAATCAGTAAGATGAATCATTATTTATAAATAAAATTAAGGGTAGGTGACTATATTTTATTCGCCGGGAAGGTTTAATACCCCGCAGTTCTACTGCGGAATCTTCTATTTGGAAAGAGTATTTTTGTGTTGGGTATGAAACCTGACCGTCTAAACCAATTCCTTGCAGAACCAACCATACTTCGGAGCTCTGCTCC
>JAQQAK010000136.1 GCA_028527945.1 Spirochaetaceae bacterium | reverse complement strand
GTAGGTAATATTGATCCAGAATTTTCTGCTGCTCATCCGCTATATACTCAGGGATTAATGAAGATTTGTTATAAGGTATATATTTTCTTAGAATGCTATTATTGCGTCTAACCAATGCCATAGATTCTTTTTTGAGATCCTGATAGAAGGGATTATTATCCAGTAAAGAATCTCTATCATCCCAACCGTAATATCCCATAGATAGTGTCCAGGGGTGTATAAAGCCTTCCAGCCAGGCTGCATCGGCGGCAAGGGTTTCAAAATCTTTTTTGAATGAATCTTTATTTGTAATTAGTATTGTTCTTATGTTATCTCCTTCCATAACATTGATAACCAAAGCGTCCTTTATATTAAGCTGGTTGTAGGGCCGCAATTTCTCAAAGGGTATTTCATCAGGAGCAAAGACCATATTTTCCGTTGCTTTACCATATTTAAGGTATTGAATTAGTTTTTCCGGCTTATAGCTTGGGTTATTGAGATAACCAGGAAGATTAACGAGAAATATGATTGAAAAGATCAGGGCTCCCACAAATGGAAATATAACGTCTTTATTTTCAGAATGATCCCAACCCTTTTTAAGCTCTTCATCAAGGGATAGATACCCATCGACTGACAACAGATATCCCTTTTTCAAAATTGTCAAATTATCGGCTACGTAACCTCCTCCATGATTTCTTAATCCATCTATTTGAGCGCGTAATGCGTATTCAAAACGGTATTGTTTTCCCTCTTTCAAATAATCCAGCATAAGCCAGTGAGAAGGTATCTCGATAGGCAGATCATCAATAAAATAGTAATCTACATCTATGCTATTTCTCCCACCGGCATATTCACTTATAGTCTCCTTTCTAAGCGTGCCTTCCCTGTAAGACACCAGCATTTCAATATTCGCAGCTGCATTCTTTTTTACCTGACTGTAATCCCATATGACAAGCAATAAGAAAGGGGCACTTACCCCGGCTATAATAAGAAGACAATAATCTCCGCCTAAGATTAAGGGGAGCAGAATGAATATTATAACCAAAAGAGAAAATATAAAAATAAAGATTCTACCAATAGCCTTACGTTTTTTTACATCCCTGGCAAACATACGGGCAAAATGTCTTGCCTCGGCTTTTGTTAAATTTCTTTTTTGATCCAGCGTGAAGTTTGACATATAAATCACCTATACTCGAAGAATAGTTAAAAGATAGCATGTAATAAATAATCATCACAAGAATATTATGAAAGTATTGTAATTGACTATATTAAAAGAAGTAATGATTGATAAATGATTGAGTCAAGAGATGGTATAGATTATTATCTCAAAGAAGTCCCAATTCTCTTGCTCTTAAAGCGGCTTGGGTTCTGTCTCTGAGTTCCATTTTATGAAGAATAGAAGATACTCTGTTTTTGACCGTTCCTTCGGCAAGGCAAAGAGAGTCTGCTATCTCTTTGTTGCTGTATCCGATAGCTATCAACTCAAGAACTTCCAGATCTCTTCGAGAGAATTTGCTTATTTCGGCGTTAAAGTCTGCTTCCTGTTGAGTTTTTCGCTGTGTTTCTATCAGGGTCTCCATAAGTTTGTCTTTTTGTTTTAGTACCCGCCTTAGATACCAGTATAATTCCGCAAAAACTGTAAACGCCAGAATTCCAGGAATCCCCTCAAGCAGTTGTATTTTATAATCTCCAGTTTTTAGGCCTGTCCAGATTATTGGCATAAAAATAAATAGATAAAGACAAAGGTACGCAAGAATTGAATATTTTCTTGGAAGACGGGGACATAGTAATATCAATATAAGATACATAAAGCTGATTCCTCCCGGATCCCCTAACCAGAAAACACCCAGAGTAAGAAGCAGCCCATCAATAAAAATCATTGAGAATAAAAGGAGGGAATACTTAAAGAGTTTTCCCTTCCCGACAGGAAGAATAATAATATAAGCAGTAAATATTATTGTCCATTGTAATAAAGAATCACTTTTATTTATAAATAGATGCAGGAGTTCCAATAGCACAATAACATATATGGACCATCCCGCGTAACGGATTAAACCGTCTAATTGTTTAGTATTCATTAAACCTCTTTTTCCATCTGCCCGCTTTCGTAGACGAGATGTAAAATTCTTCCTATCATGATACCTGAGATTATACCAGAAACAGAAAAATAAGGAATCATAAAGTTTACGCTATGTAATGTAGCAGGGGATGTTGCCGAGGTTATACCATAAATAAATTTCATAACATAAATAAAAGGAAAAAGTGTGATAAAGAGAGCGCTTCCTTTTACCTTCATTTTGCATAATTGCTGATTATATTCAATTGTTTTTTCTGTTAAAAAGAACCAGCCAAGGGTTATTCCAATAGAAAACATTAGCGCCCATAAAAGTATTACCAGATCATGTTCCTGAGCAGTTTTTAGCATTGTTGATAATCCCAAATACAGAAATACTGCTCCAATTATGAAAAGTTTTTTCTTGTCTATGTATCGTTCTTCAAGATTTTTGACTCCAACATAAATCCCGTAAGCCAAGCCTATCCATGCGTACCATGGTGCGCCATTAATAATTTTAATTATCATAAATCCCTCCTGTGGAATGTAATATAGATAGGAATTTATGTTTCATTCTTTCAATTTAGAAGGTGCCAGAAGTCATTTTATGGTCACATATTAATCTGTTACTTTGTATTAAAAAAAAGGGGTGCCCCATATGCTAAAGTTTTTTAAATTTCCCGTCCGATTGGGCTATTTTTGTCGTATGGGAGCGGTTAGCATTTTGTTTTGTCAATAGAATAACCTAAAATTAATAGGAGATGCTAATAATGAAAAAGAAAAACTGGATAAGAGTTGTTCTTGATTTTGCCGCCAATTGTAGAGGCAAAATGATTGTGTCAGTTATATGCGCGGTCATTTCTGTTTTTGGTGGAATAGTTCCATATTTTGCAGTGTACAATATTATAAAACTTTTTATTGAAGGAGACCCCACCACGAGCAATATTGTCTTTTGGGGGCTCATTGCACTTGCCGGCTATGCTGTAAAACAGCTGTTTTTTCTGGTATCAACAATGCTGTCTCACATTTCGGCATATACAATCCTTGAAAATATCAGAAAGAGAATGGCTGACAGGCTAATGCGGGCTCCACTTGGTACTGTTCTAAATGATACTGCCGGAAGAATTAAAAACACAATTGTTGACAAGGTTGAGGAGATTGAGCTTCCTCTAGCGCATGCGATTCCAGAGGTCTTTTCTCATATGCTCCTTCCAATTGCTGTCTTTGTGTATTTATGTTTGATAGATTGGCGAATGGCTCTTGTCACTCTCGTTACAATTCCTGTTGCAGCTATTTCTATCAGTATACTTATGCGTGGGTTCAGTGAAAAGTATAACAAATATATGAAATCAAGCGACCATGTTAATTCTGTTATCGTTGAGTACATTGAGGGAATTGAAGTTATAAGGGCTTTTAATCAATCAGCATCTTCATACGAGAAGTTTTCATATTCAGTAAGATCATTTCTTGATTTTTCTCTTGAGTGGTTCAGATCTACATGGCCAGTAATGAATTTCTCTCTTGCTGTTTTGCCTTCTTCTCTTTTAGGAACCGTTCCGCTTGGTATTCATCTTTATTCAACTGGCAGTTTGAGTGTTGCTGAGTTTGCCATATCAATTATTCTTTCTTTGGGGATTGTTGCTCCGCTTATGAAATTACAAATGATTGTAAATGATATAAAGGCAATAGATTACGCGGTAATGACTGCCGATGATTTTCTGAATCTTGAACCAATTCCTGATACAGATGTTAATGCTTCTATTTCAGGATGTGGAATTAAATTTAACGATGTAAGTTTTTCTTATTCTAATAATTTAAAGGTTCTTGACGGAATGAATCTTGAAATAGTTGACGGTTCATTCACTGCACTTGTCGGTCCATCCGGAGGTGGTAAATCCACGGTTGCGCGGCTGATCGCAAGATTTTGGGATATTAATTCTGGCAGTATTGAGATTGGCGGAGTAAATATAAAGGATATGCCTCTAAGTCAGTTAATGCAGCTTACAAGTTATGTCACTCAGGATAACTTTCTATTTGACTGTTCTCTAAAAGAAAATATAAGAATGGGCAGGCCTGAAGCATCAGATTCTGAGGTTTTTGAGGCTGCTCAGGCCGCACAGTGTGATGATTTTATTTCAAAGCTCGATCTTGGTTATGATACACCAGCGGGAGAGGCCGGTCGAAGGCTATCCGGCGGTGAGAAGCAGCGAATCGCTATTGCCCGGGCAATACTGAAAAATGCCCCTATTGTTCTTCTTGATGAGGCAACCGCCTTTACTGACCCAGAAAATGAAGAAAAAATTCAGAAATCAATAATGGCTCTTACCAGAGGGAAAACTCTTCTTGTTATAGCTCATCGTCTGTCGACTATACGAAATGCTGACAAAATTATTCTTATCGATAACGGCAAAGCTGTGCAGTCAGGAACACATGAGCAGTTAATTGAAAAAAGCAGCTTATATTCATCAATGTGGAAGGCTCATGTCAATGCCAGACAATGGGTTGCTGGTAGTGTGAAGGGGGAGATAAATGTTTAAAGCAACAGCAAGAATTATAAAATGGACAGGAAAATACAAGAAGAATCTTTATCTGGGGTTTGTGTATTCGTTTTTTGCTTCAATAGCAACAGCCATGCCAATTATGGTAGCCGCTCTTGCGCTTCATAATCTCATCCTTGATTACAGGGGAGAAAAGCCTCTTGAGCCTTATTACTCATTGAAAATGCTGGTTATTATTGTGGCATTTGTTCTGTTGCGTTTTCTTTTCTCGTATCTCAGGGCTATTAATCAGGAAAGTATAGCCTGTAAGGTTGGAGCAAAGGAACGTATTGAAGTTGGAGGTATTTTAAAGCGTGTTCCTCTTGGTTATTTTTCAAGCAACCATACTGGAGATATAAGCTCAACAATTACAACTGAGCTAAGTTTTATTGAACTTTTAAGTATGAGTATGATAGATAATCTGGTTAATGGTTATATAAATGTAGGTGTAATGATTGTAATGCTGGCTTTCTTCAGTTTGCCCATTGCTCTTATCAGTCTTGCAGGGGTTCTTTTGTCTATGGGGTTTCTTGAGATTCTTAAAAAGGCGAGTGATAAAACCTCTCCGGTTCTACATAAAGCACAGGAAGATATGGCTGGTTCTGTAATAGAATATGTCCGGGGAATGGCCGTTGTAAAGGCTTTTGGGCAAAGTGGAACAGCAATGGCCTCCATACATAAGGCATTTAATGACAGTAAAAAGATAAATATTGGTGTTGAGCTTAAATATGGGCCTGTTAATATGCTTCATTTGCTTGTGCTGGACATTGCTTCTGTCGGGATTGTTATTGTTTCAGCCATTTTTGCGCTTAATTCAACTATGCCTCTTCCGTATATGCTAATGATGTTGATATTCTCCTTTTCCATTTTTGCCAAGGTTGCTCCTATCAATAATTCTTCTCATTCTCTTGGGCGCATAGAGGATGCTCTTAATAATCTTGAAAAACTGAAAGAGACTGATTTTATCGATACAAATGGAAAGGATATTGAGCTGGATAACTACGATATCAGTTTTAATAATGTTCGTTTTGCTTATGACAAGGTTGATGTAATAAAAGATGTCAGCTTTGATATTCCGCAGAATACAACAACTGCAATAGTCGGTCCCTCAGGCTGCGGAAAGACAACCCTCTGTAGTTTGCTCGCACGATTTTACGATATTGATTCAGGCTCAATAATTGTCGGAGGCCGTGATGTTAGAGAGTTTACATGTGACAGCCTTATGAATAATATCAGTATGGTTTTTCAGAATGTGTATCTATTTCACGACACAATAAAAAATAATATTGCCTTTGGTAAGGCGGATGCCTCAATGGATGAGATTATCGCAGCTGCAAAACAGGCTCGTTGTCATGATTTTATTATGGAACTTCCTAAGGGTTATGATACTCTGATAGGAGAGGGTGGTTCATCACTTTCCGGAGGAGAAAAACAGAGAGTTTCCATTGCAAGAGCTATACTGAAGGATGCTCCAATAATTATTCTTGATGAGGCTACGGCAAGTATAGATCCTGAAAATGAACATCTTATTCAGGCCGCGCTAACAGAGCTTACAGCAGGAAAGACTGTAATAATAATTGCCCATAGACTGGCCACTATTCAACATGCTGATCAAATAGTTGTACTTGAAGAAGGAAGAGTTATTCAGAAGGGCAGGCATGAAGAGCTTTCTTCAACTGAAGGATTATATGGCCGCTTCATCAATATTATTGAAACGGCCGGAGCCTGGAGCCTGTAATCAGGTTTCAGGATAAATTGCTGATGCCGGGCTTTCAAGTCCGGCATTACCGTCTTTAAGCCTTTCTTTTGCTTTGGCAATATACGGATGAAAAATTGCCCCGGCCGGACAATTATGAAAACACTCGGCACAAAGTATGCAGTTGTCTTTGTCCCTCTGCATAATTATCTTTTCATCTTCAAACGCAAACATGTCAACGGGACATACCTTTATGCATTTTTGACACCTTATACAGTTGTCCTCAATAACTGAAACATTCTTGAAGTCTTTATGAAACTTTTCCTGACTAAACGCTCTGAACATTGCCCGCTCTTTTGCAGGAGCATATTTGAAGGCTTTATACTGATCCTTTGCCTTGTTTCCTTGTTTCTCTGCTATTAAGAGTGCTTTAGAAACTCCCTTTTCAATAATAACCTTTTCTTCATCACCGGGTTTATTTTTATAGATCACTTTTGAGTATGTTTTAGTTAGACTGTGTTCTGCCGCGATCTTTATTCCAAGAATAGATTTATAGCCCTTATTTCGAAGATGACGGCTCATTTCTTCAAGAGCAATACTGCTATGTACCCCGCCGTATGTTACAAATGGTACAGCAAGACATGAGTGCTCTTTATCTGGTAAGGGGAGGCTCTCAATAATCTTTAGCACATTGTGCTCAACGTGCCCCGCGTATAGCGGCCCCCCAATAAATAGCAGATCATAGCTTCCAAGTTCTTTTGAAAGATTCTCTGCAATTGAATCACCATATAAAAGATCTGTTCTTTTTGTAAAATTCAGAAGCCTTGATTTGTTGTCCTTGTTGACAAGGCTTTCGCGGATTATTTCCGCGGCTTTAAGTGTGTGCCCTGATGGGCTGAAAACAATTATTGAAACATTCATTATTATCTCCTATTTTGATAAGTCTGGTAAATGTAGGTCTATTACATTAAGAAGCCCTTTTAGGCCATCAATCTGTTCGCTCGTAAGACCATCAAGGTATTCAATTATCTTATCGTTAAGTTCTTTATGAAATTGCCTGTGACTGGCAAAGGCAATCTCTCCTTCCGGTGTCAGCCTTATGTAGACTTCTTTTTTGTTATTCTCTTTCTTGTATTTTACGACCAATTTCTTTTTTAGAAGCTTGTCCGCAATTTGGGTTATTGCCCCATTTGTAATTCCAAGCTTTTCTGACAGCTCTGAAGCGTTCAATCCTTCGCCTGGTTCAATAGCATCAATAAAGTGAATCTCTGCCTGATGCAGCATCTTTGTTGTTCCAAAGGACCTGGCTTTTTTGTCATTTGAATTAATTCTGCTCTGGATTTTAGCAAAGCCTATCATCATTTTTTGACTGTCAGTCACCTGTTGCCTCTTTATTATGTTTTAGTAACTAAAATATAATAAAGATGATTATTGTGGTCAAGATGTTTTAGTAACTAAAATAAAAAATTATATAAATAGCATTGATTTACAACCGGCGCAACAAGGACTGAGTCTCCAACTATTGAAGTTCTTTAAAAACAAACGGAGCATTACAAGAAGCTCAATTGTGTTGAGTATCAATCTTCAATGACGACTTTATGTGATATATAGACAATGTAAGTGAAATACTTGAAAATTTACGTGAAGTCTATTATTCAGTTAAAGTAGTATCGATATTTATTGCGCCTATACATTTTATTGTTGTGAAAGAAAGAATTTATTTGACAATTTGTTGCACCGGCTGTAACATTGCATATGATTAGTTAATAATTTAGAGCTAACTCATCAGACAATAGCAGCATGCGGCTATACACCTGAAGGGAACTCAAGAGGAGAACAAATGGATTTTAAAAGGAAACGATGGATATATCTTGTGGGAGCATTAATTGCCGCAATATGTACAGGAATAGGTTATACATGGAGTGTATTTCAATCTCCGCTTATTGCCAAATTTGGATGGAATCTGAGAACAGCATCATTGATATTCACCTTTCAGGTAATAGTCTCAACAATGACACCTATGATGCTTGGACAGCTTCAACAGAAACTAGGACTGAAAAAGTATCTGTTGACAGGAGCGGCTATATACGGATTAGGTCTGATAGTTACAGGCTTTGCAACTAATCTGGTGTTTTTTCTAATTTCTTTCAGTGTCGGCGTAGGCCTTGGAACAGGGATGTTGTATCCGTCCTTAATGGGTTACAGCGTTAAACTGTTTCCAGATAAAAGCGGTATTGCCGCAGGCCTTATGGCAGGCTTCTACGGTACAGGTGCAGTAATATGGGCTCCTACTGCAGCATTCCTGTATCAGCATTATGGAATAATGAATGTTTACAAAATCTTGGGTATCGCCTTTGCTGTAATAATCACAATACTACTAAGCTTTCTAAAAATGCCACCAGCAGATTTTACACCTGAAACATTAAAAAAGAAATCAGCCAAACATAGCAATGTTCCGGATTTAACCTGGCAGCAAATGGTAAGAACCCCAAAGTTTTACATGCTGCTTGTTCTTTTTTCACTTGGAAACACATCCGGCCTTATGATTATGGCACACGCCTCATCAATTTTACAGGATGGTATTGCACTGTCAGCAACAAAGGCAGCAGTTCTGGTTGGAATGGTATCAATGTTTAATACAGGTGGTAGATTTTTCTGGGGCTTTATTTCGGATGCCATTGGACGATACGTAACAATCAATATTCTTTTTATCACAGTAGGACTTTCAATGGTAGCCTTATCTGTTGCTTCCGGGGTTATATTTATGACAGCTATAATGGCTGTAGGCTTCTGTTACGGCGGCTTTGCAACCATAATAGCACCTACAACAGCAGATATCTTCGGGCAGAAGCATGTAACAGTAAACTACGGGTTTTTATATTTTTCTTTCGGTATTGGCGCCATTTTAGGTCCGCAAATAGCAGCCTACACTAAAAGTATCAGCGGAGGATACCTGACAGGCTTTTTAGTTGTTTCTGTTTTCAGTATTGCAGGCCTGGTTTTAAACAAGCTGATTATGGGTACAGGTCGAAATACTGAAAAATCCATTAATATTCAAAAAGCATAGAAGGACTTAAATATGTACGAACATTGGAATGTAATAATAATCGGAGCAGGAACCATGGGGTCTGGCATTGCCCAAGTAATTGCCTCAAAGGGGATAAAAACAACCCTGCTTGATCAGAAAATTGAGTTCTGTGATAGGGCAAAGGACTTGATAAAAAAGAATGTAGATTTTTTAATCTCTGAAGAACTTGCTGATGCAGATTACAGAAGTAGAACAGAAACAAATATCACTTATGACGTCACAGACAACCTTGAAAAATATGCCCCAAAAGCAGATATGTGTATTGAGGCAATTTTTGAAAATGCAGAAGCAAAAAAAGAGCTTTTCAGCAGACTTGATAAACTCTGCAGAGCAGACTGCATCCTTGCCAGCAATACCTCTGCTTCAAATATTTTTGAAATAGCCCCGGTATCCAATCCGGATAGACAGATTATCACACACTGGTTTAATCCTCCTTTTGTAATGGATCTGGTTGAAGTTGTCATGGGACCGGAGACATCTGAAGAGGTTCTAAAAGAAGTTAATAGCTTTCTTATTTTCCTTGAAAAAAATCCAGCTGTAATAAGACACTATATACCTGGCTTTATTGTTAACAGAATTGCAAATGCAATTTTAAGAGAAGCTTCTTATATGGTTAAACAGGGCTGGACAACTCCGGCTGATATAGACACCGCCATAAGAGAAACAAATGGTATACGCTATTCGTTTGAAGGTCCTATGGCTCTTTTTGATATTGTAGGTTGGGATCTTATTAATACGGTATCAAAAGATTTATTTAAAAGTCTATCAAATAATACAGACGGAAGCACTCTTTCGGCAAAACTTGTAAAAGAAGGTAAGCTTGGACTAAAGACAGGTGGCGGAATTTATGATTACGGAGGCAGAGATGCCAATTTATACATGAATGACCGGTCAAAGAAAATTATTAAAATGGCAAAATCCATTAAGGCAATGTAAAATAATCTGCAAATAAAAATTAAAGAACAAACGGAGACTATATTATGGGAAAGCTAACAGGAAAAACAGCATTAATTACAGGAGCAGCAAGAGGTCTCGGCAGGGACTATGCTCTTCATCTTGCAAAACTTGGTGCAAATGTTGGAGTTATTGATATAAACCTTGAATCATTTAAAGAGTTTAAGGGTGAAAGTGATTTAATGACAGCGGCCAATGTAATGGAAGAGATTGAAGCTCTTGGTGTAAAATCAGCAGGGGCTATTGCTGACATAGGAAATCGTGAACAAGTTGAGGCTGCAGTAAATGAGATTGCAGCTAAAATCGGAGATATAGACATTCTTGTAACCAACGCAGGTGGTGGCATGGGCGCGCCGGATGGGAATAAAGCCTCTCAGTTAAACTGGGAGCATTATCACGCTGTTATAGATCGCAACCTCCACGGAACTGTTTATACTTGTAATGCGGTAGCACCAATGATGAAGAAAAACGGAGCTGGTAAAATTATTACAGTTGCTTCTGTAGGCGGCCTTATGGCCAACAGTGACGGCTCATACGCCCACTATGCAACAGCTAAAGCCGGAATAATTCACTATACTCATTATCTTGCTCAGGAAATGGGAGCCTACAATGTTAATGTTAACTGTATTGCTCCTGGCTTTATAGCAACAGGCCGACTACTAGAACAGTATAAACAGGCTGGAGAAGACACCTTTCTGTCAAGAATTGCAATAAAACGATTTGGAACTCCGAAAGATTGTTCAGGCGTTATTGAATTTCTGTCCACAGATTTATCAGATTACGTTACTGGTGCTGTTATAGAAGTAACCGGAGGTGTAGTCGGTAGAATGAGAGTGGATTGATAATAGGTTTTGGCAAATCTTAAAATTGCGGGGAGCAACCATTAAAGCAATAATTAGAGCCTCTTGTAAAATTAAACAAGTTTGGCAAGAGGCTTCATTATTTTATTTGTTTAGATAGACCTTTAAGATTTTTCCAATATACATAGTATGCAAATTGCCTTCCGGATATGCTTTTTTAAAGGCTTGCTTATCAATAAAATTTTCTTGCGGCATAAAGTCTGCGTACATTTTTTTGCAAACTATGGTGTACGCGGCCTCTTCGAAGGAAGGGACTCCATCTATAAATAAGGGGGTAAGTCCAGTTTCTTTGACCTTATCAATGTCTCTACCGGATTTTGAGCCGGCAATCTGCAATGCTTTTTTGTATCCATCTTTTAAAGAAATCATTGAGAAAAGTTCATTGCTGTCTATAAATTCTTTTGTGTACCGGCTTTCTCTCACATATGCTGTTATAGCCGGCTCAAACCATATTTCACCCATCATTCCCCAGCTGACTGTCATGAAATTAAATTTGCTTTCATTGCCGGCAGCAAGAAGCATCCACTTATTTGAAATTTCATCGATAACGTTTCCACCAAGTTCTGTTGGGTTTATTTCTTTTAAGCTCATAAAAATCTCCTGATTAAAGTTATATTATCATAAAGTAATTGGTTTGCTAATTGATAGAGCAGTTTTGTAATTTAAATTTCTTCTTGTAGATTAATTTAAATATTAGCAGTAAAGTATAGGCCGTGTTCGGAAATGAAAAAAGACCTCTTAATGATTCATTATATAACTTTGGTATTTTAGAAAAGATAAAGAAATTAAGAGAATACTCAATAATTGTTGGGTTCTTTTTTATTATTGCAAGAGGAGCTATTGAATCTTTTTTTTATGAAAATAAATCTATAAAAGATTTCGGTATAATCTTTGTTATAACAGTACCGGCATTTGGTTTGGCATTATTTAATGCTGTTCATCCATTTAAAGGGAAGGTAAAATATCCTTTTCTTGGTATTTTGCCTTTTTTTGCTATAACTGCCGAATTTTTTTGTGGCCATAAAGCTTTTACAACGGCTAACTCTATATTGTGGTTATATA
The DNA here is from genome assembly GCA_028527945.1 of Spirochaetaceae bacterium. Taxonomy (GTDB): domain Bacteria; phylum Spirochaetota; class Spirochaetia; order UBA9216; family UBA9216; genus Thalassospirochaeta. The sequence goes on along the minus strand of JAQQAK010000136.1, from coordinate 9,535 downwards.
TATGTTCAGGCATTGCTTATAAAGATGCTTTTCTAATAAATATTGCAATTGTATTATTTTATTTATTTATAGATTTTCATTTTACCGATGTCACTTTTGCTATTTATTTTGAAGGTGTAACATTTTTAGTTGGTTCTTCATTTTTTGGATTAATTTCAGCCTATATTCAGCAGAATATTCAGAATTCGCTTCTCAATGAACATTTAAAAACTCTTGAGTTTGCGCAGGCGCTGGAAGAAAAATTGAATTATAAAACTGAATTATATTCTGGATTGGCTCATGAAGTAAAAACACCTCTTACAATCATTCGGCATTATTTTTCTTCATACAGAAAGAAGGCTCAAGATAGTAAAGAGCTGCAAGTTCTTCAGGATAATTTAGATAAACTTGAAAGGCTTATTGTTAATTTTCTTAAATTTGAGCGAGAATATCGTTTATCAGATAAAGTCTTTGAAAAAAAGAATAATGAAAACTGCTGTTTGAGTCTACTTATTCAGAATAATATATCTCTTTTAAAACTATATTTTTCTCGTAAAAATGTTGAATTATCTGAAAATGTTGAACCTATGGTAATAGTCAATGCGAGTCAAATCGATTGCGAACATATTATTCTGAATCTTCTTGAAAATGCTCTTCGCTACACACCCGCCTTTGGTAGGGTTTTTATCTCCCTTCAACGAGATGCAGAACATGCAGTTTTGAAGGTATCAGATAATGGAATAGGTATATCAAGTGAAGACATAAACAATATTTTTGAACCATATGTTCAAGTAAAAAATATTACTTCATCCAAGCAGGGGCTTGGTTTGGGACTTCCAATTGTAAAAAAAATTGTAGAACATTGTGGAGGTAAGATTTACGTTGAGTCTGAGCTGGGGAAAGGGGCTACTTTCACAGTCATTTTTCCTATGTTAAATTCTGTTGAAAATAATACAGTCATGGATCTTATTCTTCCTTTTAATTTTACAAATTCTGTTAAGATAGAAAATACCCCTAAAAACTTTAATGATGATGGAATATTGAAACGACTTGTAATAGTTGAAGATAACAATGATCTTAGAGATTTTCTTGAAGAATATCTTTCATCAGAATATGATATCCTCTCCTTTCAGAATGGTCAAAAGGCTATGGATTATTTGACTATTAATAATATTCCAGATGTTGTTATTTCAGATGTTTATATGGATGAGATGGATGGACTTACATTTTTGGATAACTTTAAAGAAAATTTCCCAGAAGAAGCTGTCCCTTTTGTATTTATATCTGCTGATGATACGGAGAGTATGAGATTAAAGGGCTTAAGTAAAGGCGCTGTAGATTATATTACAAAGCCATTTAGCCCAGAGGCTTTAAAGATAAAGATTGCTACATGGCTTTCTCTTTTCTCAACAAGTAAAGATAAGAAATTGATTTTTATAAATAAATTATCTGACGAATATGGTTTGACTTCAAGAGAAAACCAGATAGCCTTGATGGTTGCACAGGGCATGTCCAGAAAAATAATATCTGAAAAATTATTTATCAGTTTAAATACTGTAAAGTCTCATCTGGCATCGATTTATTCCAAGTGTAATGTCAAAAATAAAAGTGAGTTTATTGAGTCCTTCTTGGAAATTAAAGATTTTTGATAAAAATAACTTAGTAATACCTAATATAGTTATTGACAAAAAAGTATATATCTTTTATCTTTCAATAAATACCAATGGTATTTATTGAAATCCTCGTTGGAGAACTTAATGCAGAAGAAAAAAGCTGAAGTCCGGAATTTAATTCTTGAAGTTGCTAAAAAGGAATTTCTTGAAAAGGGGTTTGCAAAGGCCTCCCTGCGTGAGATAGCGGCAAAAGCCGGCGTTACAAAAGGGAATATTTACACCTATTTTAAAAACAAGGATGAACTTTTTTGTGAGCTAGTGAAGCCCTCAATGGATTTTATAAGATCATCAATGCCTGATAGCTATGGTCAGGACTATGTACAAATGTATTTATTTAAAACTGATGAATCAGCACAAGCCTCAATAGATGATTTTGCCAAATTTGTATATGCACTGTTTGATTATAAGGAAGGTCTTAGCCTTCTGTTCTTTTCTTCTGCCGGCTCCAGTAAAGAGAATTTTCGTGAAGAAATTTTTAATTTGTATACTGAACACGCTTTTATGTTTAATAACAGCATTACAGAATATGTCCCCGGCAAAAAGATTCAGATGTCTGAAATGCTTATTCATACCCTTGCGTCATTATATCTAAGATTAATAGAAGAAATCCTTATTCATGAACCGGATGATCAGGAGCTCGTTGAGTATATAAAGCAAATGGCTGTCTTTGTTCACTATGGTTTTATGAGTGTAATCAATTTGCAATTATAAGTTTGGAGGTAAAATTATGTCTAAAAAATCTAAAAATGGTTTTAGTAAAATTCTTGATTATGCCGGAGAGTACAGAGGAAAGCATGTCAAGGCTATCGTACTAATATTCTTGAGCGTTCTTGTAGAGATCGCTCCATATTTATTGTCTTATGACATAATCGTACGATTAGTAGAAGGTGGAAATATAACAGTTGCGTATCTTATTGTAATAGCTGTGGCAATAGCTTTTTCTATATGGTTAAAGACTAGTCTTCTTGCCGCAGGGCTTGATGCTTCTCACGAAGTCGCCTTTGACACCTTGATGGGAATGCGTATAAAGTTTGCCCGAAAAATGAGTACACTGCCTCTTGGTAAAATCCAGGAAAAGGGATCTGGCTCATACAAGAAAAATTTTGTGGAAGATATTGACCAGCTTGAGTCTCTTCTTGCTCATATGATTCCTGAAGGAATTCCATATCTTCTGAGTCCCCTTGTTGTTTTTATTGTTCTTTTTATTTTGGATTGGAGAATGGCTCTTCTTTCAATGGGATCTATACCATTTGGTGTAATAGCCATGGGGCTGATGATGGCTTCCGGGATGAAAAAAATGGGAGACTACTACCGCTCTGAAGAACGCATGAACAAGACTATTGTTGAGTATATAAACGGGATGGAGGTTATAAAAATTTTCAACCGTGTTACGAGCTCATTCAAAAAATATAAGGATTCTATTGAAGATTACAGGGATTTTACTCTTGCATGGTATAAAGAGAGTTGGACCTATATGGCTATTTATAGTGCTGTATTACCGTGTACCATTATACTTCTTCTCCCTGTAGGACTTCATTTTTATCTTGCAGGTACACTTAGCCTTGCAACTTTTCTTTTTTCACTCCTTATAGCTCTTAGTATTGGAGTTCCTCTTGTTAAGCTTGTAGAATTTTTCCCCAATATCCCGAATTTAAAGTTCAAAATAGCAGAACTTGAAAAGACCTTTGAGGGAGAGGAGCTTGTCGCAGTAGAAAAGAATGTTGAGCCAAAAAACTTTAGTATAACGTATGATGATGTAAGTTTTGCGTACGACAAGGTAGATGTTATAAAGAATGTTAGTTTTTCTGTAGAAGAAAATTCTGTAACTGCTATTGTCGGAGAATCCGGAAGCGGCAAGAGCACGCTAGCTAAACTTCTTGTACACTTTTGGGACATTGACAAGGGGGCTATCAAAATTGGAGGAGTCGAAATCCGTGAAATGTCTTTTGAAAGGCTTATGAGTTATGTAAGTTATGTGTCTCAGGATACCTTTCTTTTTGATATTCCAATTATCGAAAATATAAGGATAGGGCGGCCGGAGGCCAGCGATGAAGAGGTAATTGAGGCCGCGAAGGCTGCTGGCTGTCATGAGTTCATACTTAATACAAGTCATGGATATCAGACCAGGGCAGGAGATTCCGGCAACAAACTCTCTGGAGGAGAAAAGCAGCGTCTTACCATTGCCAGAGCAATTCTTAAAGACGCTCCAATTATTATTCTTGATGAGGCAACCTCATCAACTGATCCTGAAAATGAAGATCAGATTCAAGCCGCCCTTAACAGTCTTATTCAGGGAAAGACTTTGATTGTTATTGCGCATCGGCTATCAACCATTGTAGAGGCCGATAAAATCCTCTTGATGGATGCGGGAATTCTTCTTGAGCAGGGAACTCATGAGCAGCTTCTTGCACAGTCAGGCAAGTATGAGCAACTTTGGAATGCTCACGCTGAATCAATCCAATGGCATATTGATGTAAAGGAGGCTCCACGTGTTTAGTATTGTAAAAAGAATAATGAAATTGGCTGGAGATTTTTCAGGAAGACTAAAATGGGCTATTCTAATGAGTTTCTTTGAAGGAATATTTATTGTTTCTCCTGTAATTCTGGTTCTTTTTGCTATTAGCAAAATCCTTAACGGAACACTTGAAAGCGCTGATGTGCGTCTTTTTTCTATTCTTGTAGTTGCAACAATCTTTTTCAGAGCTTTTTTTAGAAGAATTTCAGACGGGCTTCAGAGCGGTACTGGATACAAAATTTTTGCGCGTGAGCGGATGCGTCTTGGCGAGCACTTGAAGCGTCTTCCCATGGGGTACTTCTCGGAGGGGGCAACTGGTAATGTCACGGCTGTGGTTACCTCTGATATTGTTTTTGTTGAACAGTACTCGATGAATACCCTGTCAAAGATTTTTAACGGCTATATTTCTGTAATTCTTGGAGCTGTTATGATGCTTATCATAGATTATAGGATAGCGCTTATTGCGATTGCTACTTTTATTTTTTCAGCTTTTTCGCTTAAAAAACTTAATTCAGTTGTTATAGAACAGTCAAAAAAGAGGCAAGAGGGAATAGCTCGTCTTGTGGGAAGCGTTTTAGAATATGTTAGAGGTATTTCTGTTATTAAGGCCTTTAATATGGTTGGCGAAAGGTCCAGGCGTGTGAATGATCAATTTAAGGAGTACCGTGATATATCAATCAATTTTGAAAAGGAATTTATTCCTCCATTTAAAAAATTTCATACATGGTTTGCTGCTGGTATTTCTTTGATAATACTATCTGCTTCATGGTTTGGATTTAATGGCTCACTTGATATGTCTTTTGCTCTGATGGTTATTATTTATATTTTTCAGTTATTTACTCCATTTCAAACTCTTAGCAATGTAGCCTCACAGGTAAGAATTATGGAACGTGGGCTTGACCGCTATGATGAGATTATGAACGCAAAGACTATTGATGAAAACGGAAGGGATATAGAGCTTGGTAATTTTGACATTGAATTCAGAAATGTAAGCTTTGCGTATGAAAATGACAAGGTTCTTCATGATGTCAGCTTTAAGGTTCCACAGCGCAGTATGACGGCTCTTGTGGGTAAGTCCGGCTGTGGCAAGACTACCATTACAAATCTGGTAGCTCGCTTCTGGGATGTTTCTGAGGGAGAAGTTCTTGTCGGAGGTGTGAATGTTAGAGATATGACATGTGACAGCCTTCTGAAAAATATTAGTATGGTTTTTCAGAATGTCTATCTTTTTAACGATACAATTCTTAATAATGTACGATTTGGCAAGCCTGATGCCTCAATGGAAGAAGTAATAGATGCCTGTAAGAAGGCTCGTTGCCATGATTTTATTATGGCTCTTGAGGCTGGATATGAAACAATGGTTGAAGAGGGTGGAAGCTCCCTTTCTGGAGGAGAGAAACAGCGCATTTCCATTGCAAGAGCTATATTGAAGGATGCTCCTATTGTCCTCCTTGATGAGGCGACCGCAAACGTCGATCCTGATAATGAAAAGCATATACAGGATGCAATAAGTGAACTGGTCAAGGATAAAACCCTGCTTGTTATAGCGCATAAGCTTTCAACCATTCGTGAAGCAGAACAGATTCTTGTTATAGATGATGGAAGAATAATTCAACAGGGTGTTCATGAAGAGCTTGTTAAACAGGAGGGGCTTTATAATACCTTCTGGCAAAGAAGAACACAGGCTCGAAGTTGGAAGATCTCATCGAAAGAGTCTATAAAATCTTAATTTATAAACTATTTGGATTATTTTAGTCGGAATGGAGCAGAAAGATTCTGCCCTATTTAGTAATGTATGTTTGTAGTTAGATAAAGCTAATTATATTAGAAAAGATGTTAGGAGTTCTCTTATGGAAAGGGATAAACAAAAAAACATGATCCTCAACGATAATCTTTGGGGAGTCATGTGGAAATTGTCGTGGCCAGCAATTATAGCAATGGTTCTTTATGGGCTAAATACAATTTTCGATGCAATCTTTGTTGGACGCTTTGTGGGTGAAGAAGCACTCGCGGGGGTATCACTTGCTTACCCCTTGTCACAATTGCCTTTGGGGTTGGGGCAGCTTGTTGGTGTCGGAGCGGGTTCGGCATTAAGTATTGCTCTTGGAGCAAATGATCATGTTACCCAGCGAAAATTGCTTGGTAACGCAAATTATCTTAATATTCTGTTTTCAATAGTTTACAGTATATTGGGAATTATTTTTGCTGTGCCTATTGTGAAGATGATGGGCGGCATGGGGGCAGCTCTTGGATTTGGTGCTGATTATTTCAGGGTTACTTGTTACGGCTCAGTTTTCTGGATTACCGGTCTCGCGTATAATATGATTGTCAGGGCCGAAGGCAAGATGGGGTCCGCTGCCATAATGATGGGAAGCGGTCTTGTTGTAAATGTTATAGCAAACTATTTTCTGATAGTTGTACTTGGATTCGGTGTAAAGGGAGCGGCCTGGGGAACCAATATTGGTATGCTTGTGTATACTATTGTATTCTTCATCTATGCGAGCAATAAGAACAAGATCTCTTTTGACGCTAAACCGTTCTCAGTAAGGCGGGACAAGAATGTAACAAAGTCCATCATAAACATGGGCGTTCCGTCAATGATAATGGCTATAATGTCGGTTGTTCAGGGAGTTGTTGTTATGAATGCTTTAAGCCACTACGGTACAACCTCTGACATAGCCTTTTACGGAATAGCCTATAGAATTTTCATGTTCCTTCTTACTCCGGTTTTTGGACTTATGCGAGCTCTTCAACCCGCCATAGGAATAAACTTTGGAGCGGAAAAATATGATCGAGTTATAAGCAGTTTCAAAATATTTGGTGTTGCAGCAACAGTATTAATGGCGCCATTTTGGGCTATAATGATGATTAATCCAGAGTTGGTTCTTCATTTAATGCTTCCCACAAAGGATTTTATAGCCTCTGATCTTTCAAACTTCAGGTTTTTTACAGCGCTCTTGCCTGTTCTTCCTGTAATATTTATGGCTATGACATTCTTTCCTGCAATTAATAACAGCAAGCCCTCTGCAATTATGGGAATAGCACGCCAGCTTGTTTTTTATGTTCCGGTAATGCTTATTGTTCCACGCTATTTCGGAGTTAGCTGGGTTTACAAGGGAGCGTTCCTTATAGACCTTGTAATTATTATATGGGTTTTTATTATGGTAATTGCCGAGTTCAAGAAGCTTAGGCGCGGAGAGGTTAATCGCGTAGAAAGTCTAAAGGTTTAAGCTTATTTTGTAACGTTTAGTATAAAAAAAGCCTCTTTTGAAACAGTAAATGTTTTGATAGAGGCTTTTTTCTGATTTTGTCTATTTATATTATCCCTATATAATAGAAGGAATTTTCAAGTTTGATGGTTAAAAAATTACAACTTGATATGATATACTTAAAAACTACTTTAAGTTGTAGAAATTGGCTTCAATGTCTAAGTGATAGGAAAAATTTATGATCATTCATGTAGGTTCAAAAAGAGAGTTCCAAACAATTCAATCTGCTCTGGATTCTTTGGCTGGAAACACAGAAAAACCTGTTACTATATTAATCGATCCTGGCTTGTATCGTGAAAAACTCTTTATTAATCAAAATAATCTACGACTTATAGGTGCTGGTCAGGAAGCTGCGGACACTGTAATATCCTGGGCTGATTCTGCTAAAAAGCCTCTTCTTGACGGAAAGCCTATGAGAACTTTTCTTTCCTATACCATTTATATACGGGGTGAAGATTTTTTTGCAAAAAATCTTTCTTTTGAAAATACCGCGGGGCCAGGAGGAATTGCGGGACAGGCTGTCGCTGTTTATGCTGATGCTGATAGAATGCATTTTAAAAATTGCCGTTTTTTGGGGTGGCAGGACACTCTTTGTACTGGGCCACTTCCAAACGATCCTGAGCCTGTTATGGAGTGGGGGAATCATAATTTTCATATCTTTAATGAAGGCTCTTTGGTGTTTCGGCAATATTATGAGGACTGTTATATAACTGGTGATGTTGATTTTATTTTTGGTTCAGCAAGAGCCTTGTTTCATAATTGTCAAATAGAGTCTTTGTGGAATAAAGATAGCGAAGGAAACTTTATCACAGCTCCGGCGCATCCTTCCTGGGAGCCCTTTGGATATACATTTATTAATTGCCGGCTTACAAGCCTTACCCCAGAAGGCAGTGTATATCTAGGGCGCCCCTGGAGAGGCTATGGTAAGGTGTCTTTCTGGAACTGCTGGATGGATAAAAGTATCTGTGCTGAAGGATGGCATCATTGGACAAAGGTTCGTGAGCAAACTGCACGTTTTATGGAGGCTGGATGTGTTGGCCCTGGCGCGCAGGCTGAAGAGCGTGTTTCATGGGTGAAGATTATACCCAAGTCAGCAGAGTCTCTACCTGCTATGTCTGACATGGGCTTTGAATATGTAGATAATAATGATTCTGATTGATTTTAAGATCTAAAGTTGTTATGAAGCTCTATGTCAAAATCCCTTTTCTTATGCGTTCTCTATACTGGCTTGGACTAATTTTTTCTACTTGCTTGAATACTTTACTGAAGTATTGGGAGTTTTCGCCAAAACCGCTCTGTCTGGAAACTTCATACATTGCAATATGAGGATTCTGAATAATTAATTCTTTTGCCGCACTTATTCTGACTGAATTCAGGTATGTATGAAAGGATTTTTTTTCATATTGATGAAAGATTTTTCCCAGATAATCAGGATTGGTAAAAACAATGGTAGAGCAGAATTTTCTAAGTGTTAATGAATTATCCTTGTAATGATTATGTATTTCTTGTTTTGTTTTTTCTATTAGCCAAGGCTTGCGGGATGTTTCGTTTTCATCAAGATCCGATTCAATGATTCTTACAATAACTGCTTGAAATTCTCTATTTAATTGAAACCTGTCCTGACATTTCATCAACTTAAAATCTTGCGAGGGTAGGCTTGTTTCTTTACGCATTCTTTTTTCAGTGTTTATAATATTTAGAATTCTTAAAAAAAGAATTTTGCTTTTTTCCAGTTCCAGAGCAGTTTTTTCAAGAATATCAAATAATTGTTCAGTATTCCTCTTTGAATTTTCTAGATCAGAATCAATTACATTTTGATTAATTTTGTATACAAGGCTGGCAATTTCGCCAATAAATGAAGCGTTATCTATCGCGAAGGATGAATTTAACTGAAACTCGAGTATTTTTTTTCGGCATTTTGAAAATTGTTGAAAAATATCATTTACTGAACCCGGTACATCAGATGAAATAACTATGCCTTGGCTTTGTGTTATGGTCAGTTTAGTCAATTCTGTAAGAAAAGCAAACCTTTCATCAGTATTTGTTTTGGCACTAATACTTAGAAGTATGATATTTAATCCTTCCCATTCCAAACCATG
>JAQQAK010000135.1 GCA_028527945.1 Spirochaetaceae bacterium | reverse complement strand
TATGTTGAGTTTACTACTGCTCCATCTGAGAGCTGGTTTAGGTCGTAGCTGATGTAATATCCTCTAACAAGGTCAAATCGTAGAGCGTTATTATCTAGGTTGTGTCCACTTGATATAATACTGTTGTCTCCTCCAGATTCTACCCAACCGGCAGCAGCAAGAGTTGATATTCCTTCAAAGTCTCCTGATGGAACAAGATTTTTATTTTCAAGCCTATATATTGTAAGATTTTCGTCTGAAAGGCCATCAGTGCTTGTTATAGAGGTATCTACTTCTTCGTATCCCATATAATTTTCAGTATCTCTTGTAGTTGACCAATCTGATAATGGTTGGCTATTTATAAGATTTACATCTGAATAATCTGAGAAATAATCAAAATCTGAATTAATAAGAGAACAGCTTGCTAAACTTATTGTTAATATTGTGAATAATAAAAAAATCCAAAACTTTTGTCTCTTCTTCATTTATAGATATTATAACATTTTACTTGTTCTAAATCTTTAGAAATATTCCTGTTATTATAAATAAAATATTATTTTTGTACTTAACCGTATTTTCTGCCAGATAACAAGACTTTATTAACAAATTATTTGCTGATTCGAGTTGTTAATCACTACTTGATACCATAGACACATATGGTTGCAGTCTATAATATATTTATATGCCAGAAGTTTCCATAATAATCCCCGTTTATAATAGAGAACAATTGCTAAAAGAAGCTGTTTATTCAGTTTTTGGTCAAACATTTAAAGATTATGAAATCATAATTGTTAATGATGGTTCTACTGATAATAGTTTGTTTGAAGCAGAACAGTTATGCAAAGAGCCAAATGCTGAAGGTCGATGCCGTGTAATTAATATTGAGCATTGTGGGTTTCCAGGTGCTGTTCGAAATAGAGGTGTAGAATCTTCTTCCGGAGAGTTTATAGCCTTTCTTGATTCTGACGATCTTTGGCTTCCTTCTAAAATCGAACAGCAGCTTGAATATATGAAGACATCAAAGGCTTTAATTTCTCATACTAGAGAAATTTGGCAGAGAGGCGACAGAATTATTAGTCAGAAGAAGCAGCGGCATGAGAGAGCTGGTGATATTTTTAAAGACGCTTTAGGCAAGTGTATAATTGGGCCGTCTACAGTTATGATTGATCGAGAATTTTATATAAAAACCGGTGGATTTCATGAAAAAATAGAGATAGCAGAAGATTATGAGTATTGGCTTCGTATAACCGCTTCTAATAGAATTGGTTATCTTGATATTCCCTTAACAACAAAACGTGCTGGAGGGTGGCCTCAGCTTTCTGAAAAATATGGAAAAATTGAATGGTTTCGATTGAATGCCTTATCGGCTCTTCTTGGAGTGGAGCTGCCTATGATGACAGTAGCGCCGTTATATATGGGTAATTATAAGTGGCCAGGGTTTGATGACCAGCATTTCTCTTTAGCCATGGATGAATTACTTTTTAAGTGTAATGTTTGGGCAGATGGGTGTAGGAAGAGAGGAAAAAATTATGAGGCTGATGAATTTAGTGGTATAATTAGCTCCATTCAGGGAGATAATTATAATGAAACTGGAGCAACATGAAATAACTAACACCATAGCACTGCTTGATGAAAATGGAAATATTACAGAGCCCGGATGGGCCAGACAGTCATATTATAAGTATGATCGAAAAAAAATAAAGGCGCCAGCTACACGTGTAAAAGAGTGGGATTATTATTGCATTCTTTCTCGTGATTACGGGCTGGCTTTAACTGCAGCTGATAATGGTTATATTGGTTTTTTTGCTGTTACTTTCTTTGATTTTGCAAAAGCTTCTGAGGTTTCTGGTTCTGAAATGTCTGTATTACCTTTGGGGAAATATAATTTCCCTTCATGTTCAGATAGTGGAAATGTTAATATAAGTGAAAGTAAGATAAAAATGTCATTTGCTTTTGACGGAAAAAAACGTGTATTAAAACTAAACTATCCTTATTTTAATAAAAATCAGGGGATATCTGCCAAGATAGAGTTAACTCATCCTTCGTCAGAGATCTATGATAGAATGGTCATTGCAACACCTTTTTATAAAAATGGGCATTTTTATTTTAATGAAAAACATAACTGTCTTTCGGCTGTTGGAAAAGTAAAGGTAGGTGATGCTATTTATACTTTTGGAAATACTGATAAAAACAGAGCTTGGGCGGTGCTTGATTGGGGGCGTGGAGTTTGGACATATAAAAATACATGGTATTGGGGTTCTGCTTCGGGAGCAGTAGATGGAGTCTCTTTTGGGTTTAACCTAGGATATGGTTTTGGAGACACCAAGGCTGCGACTGAAAATATGCTTTTTTATAATGGAGTAGCTCATAAGCTTGATGAAGTAACTTTTAAAATTCCTATAGGAGAAAACGCTAAAGTGGAATATCTTGAACCATGGAAAATTACTAGTTCAGATGGCAGGTTTGAAATGGTATTTAAGCCTTTGATAGATCGCAGCGATGATACAAACTTGCTTGTTATAAGGAGTAATCAGCATCAGGTTTTTGGTTATTTTTCCGGGATAGCAGTACTTGAT
>JAQQAK010000134.1 GCA_028527945.1 Spirochaetaceae bacterium | reverse complement strand
TCCCCAAGGATTTTTTTTTGATAAATCATCAAGAATCTCCATTGTCTTTGTAGGAACCGGAACAATACGCTCAGAGCCCCATTTAGGAGATTTTAAACCCTCGCTATCCTGCCAGTTATATTTTATCTCAATCCAGGTATCATGAAGACATTGACGTTTCAAGCCACGGCATTCTCCTAAACGCATTCCAGTAGTTGCCGCAAGCATATTTATCCCATATAAGCGCAAATCTTCAGGTACTATTCCGAAAAAGGCTTTCACTTCTCCAGGTGTTAAAATCTTTCTTTCCGGCTTTTTTTCTGTAAGCTTCTGCACTCTCTTTGCCGGGTTATTTGAAATAATCCCCAACCTTTCAGCTTCAGCAAGAGGAACCGTTACAGCCTGATAAATTGCATTAATCCTCCGGGAGGACAAATTATTATTTTCAGATAATGATGTTAAAAGTTTCTCAAGTAGACCAGGAGTTACTTGCGATAAATATATACCTTCTTTCCCACAATTTCTAAGAAAAGGAATAACATGTTTTTCTATGCATATAAAACTATTATGTAAATAATCAGAAGAAAGAGAACGTCCCCTTATCTTTTTAGATTTTACATAATCAGAATCTTCTTTCCAGAATTTTGACAAATACTCAGAAATTATCTCTCCAGACTTCTGAGGCTTCCCTTCTTTGAGCCATATTCTAACAATAGCATTTGCTCCAGCCTTGCTTGTGGTGCTTATATTTAAAGCTTTATCACCCAACTGATTTTTTAAACTACCTATTGAATATCTTTTATCATAACACTGTGTTTCTTGATTCCAGAATTTCACATTATATGATTTACCATTTTTAAGTGTCCTTTTATAAATCAAATAGTCAGCACGCATAATTTAAAATAGCACTATAGTTAGAAAAACTCAATAAAAAAATGGTAACATTTTTGGTAACACGGAACATTATTTTAATTAAAAAGCCTATACGTAAACTTATAATTACTTACATTATATACACTTACAAAAAGCGGCTGAAGGGAGTCGAACCCTCGTCGCAAGCTTGGGAAGCTCGAGTAATAGCCGTTATACGACAGCCGCGTTTAATATTAAAATCTAAGCTGATAGCGCCAAAATGCTATCAGCTTTAATTTATTTTATTCTAAATCTGCTTTTACAGAATAATTAACAATTTCACTATCAGCAACAATAATTTTAATTAAAGTACCTTCCTCTTCAAGATAAGGTATTGTTAAAATTCCGCCGTTAGTTTTCATTTCTAATATCTGCTTTTTATCACCATCAGGTGTTATAGCCTCAACATTCAAGGTTACAGGAACCTGATAATCTGGTAATGTCCTTTCCAGTATTCCAAAAACATATCCCTCTGGTGTTTTGTCATAATCAGCTATTACAAACTGCATAACAGTATCAATCGGAACTTCAGCACCAGATGTTGGAGACTGGCTTAAAACAGTTCCTGACGCATGTTTTCGTCCTCCATCGTCGGTTGTAAAAACAAAGCTAAGATTTGACTTTGCGACGCTTTCTAGAACTTCTCCAAAACTCATACCAGTATAATCATAGACAATTCTATTTTGTCCCTGTGGGCCTTTACTAACAACAAGCTCAATTTCTGTTGCTGCTGTTATATCTATCCCGGCCTCAGGACTCTGTACAAGAATAGTCCCTGCCGGACTGCTATCATATATCTTTTGAACAGGCTTTTTTATAGACAATAAAGGGCCATATATCGATGACATACTTTTTACATGAGATTCAAGATCCTCAATGCGCCAACCAACATAATCGTCTAATTTTTCTATAGCAGACCCTTTACTAACCTTTAGAACAACACGAGAGCCAGCTCTTACACTATTTCCTGCTTCAGGTTCCTGCTCAACAACATGTCCCTTATCCTCTATATTCTGTGTAAAACGCAACTGAACACTAGAATACAAAGCTTTTTCTTCAAGTTTTACCATTGCATCTGCCAGCTCAAGTCCTTTTACATCAGGAACCATAGTGTCTTCCACACCTTTCAGTGACAGAAAAAAAGTTGCTAACACAACAATTATCATTATAAGCACTGTTGCTATAGCAAACAGTATAAAAGTTCTATAAAAACGTTTGTCTGAATCTTCTGATTCTCCAAAAAACCATTTCTGTAATTTCTTTCCAAGCGGCCCCACTACTCACCTCCAAGAACGGTTTCATTGAAATCTTTTACCCCGTTCAAAAAATCCTTCCAGTTCAAAGCTTTTTTAGATTGAAGTTGAAGTCTTTTTACGGCCAGAATTCCCTTACCAGTTTGTATCAGAATTCCATTATTTTTGTCTATCCCGATAACTTTTCCATTCTCACAAGAATTACTTTGAGTAATTCCAGTTTCAGGAAAAATCCCGGCATCTATTATGTTCAATTTCTTTTTTCCATAAAAGGTATATATACCAGGCCAGGGTGTAAATGCCCGGAGTTTTCTTTCTATATATTCTGCCGAATCATTCCAATTTATTAGTCCATCTTTCTTATTTATATAGCTACAGTATGTTGCTTCGGCTTCATCCTGAATACGTTCTGCAATATCACCATTCTCTATTTGTGTTATTGTCTCAGATAAAAGCTCTGCTCCGCGATGAGCAAAATATGTAGTAAGAGTTTCACAGGTTTCATCGCCCTTATAAACATAAGGTTCCTGTTTTAATATATTACCGCTATCCATTTTTAGAGCAAGCCGCTGAATAGTAATACCTGTTTCCGAATCTCCATTTAAAAGAGCTGATGGAATAGGACTTGCTCCGCGAAATTTTGGAAGAAGCGATGGATGAACATTCAAGGCACCTTCAGGGAAAATATCGAGAAAATTCTTTTTAAAGATTTTTCCAAAAGCCACAACAGCAAGAATATCTGGCTTGAGCAATTTTACTTCTTCAATAAATGCCTCATCAAGCTTTTCTGGTTGCAAAACTTTTATACCTAAATCATCAGCTTCAAGTTTAACAGGACAGCAAGCAATCTCCTGCCCCCTACCACAGCACTTGTCTGGATTAGTAAGCACACCTACAACATCGTGATCTTCATTAAGTTTTAAAAGAGACGGCAAAGCAATCTCCGGAGTTCCCGCAAATAATACTCTCACAACTTATCTGCCGTTCTTCCTGTAATAACTTTTCATCATTCTTTCACGTTTCTTTTCATTTACCTTATCAATAAACAAACGACCGCGTAAATGATCATATTCATGCTGAATAACTCTTGCCAAAATACCATCCGCATCAAGAGTAAATGGTTTTCCATTTTCATCCCATGCCTGAATGGTTATCTCTGACGGTCTAAGAATATCAGCCCATACTCCGGGAACACTCAAACATCCTTCTTCATAAGGAACAACTTCATTTGAAGTCATAATAATTTCGGGATTTATAAAAACTCTTCTTTTATCACCAGGAGGATTAGTTACAAAAAGCCTAATCTGCTCATTTACCTGCGGACCGGCCAAACCTATGCCCTTCTGAATTTCAAGTGAATCAAGCATAGCTTCTGAAAGACGAACAATATGTTCATCAATATTTGCTATTGTTATAGCCTGCTTTCTAAGAATATCCTCATTTGTGGATCCTATTGTAACAACATCTAACATAGGTGGTATAATACTACTTATTAATAAGATTGAAAAGTATTACAGACGACAGAATATTTATGCTGAGAACTAACTCATATTTAACATTATTCTAATATAGTGGAACTATTATCAGCCCAATGGTTTTAACGAAAACAGATATTAGTAAAGTTTCCTCTATTGATAGATGGGTGAATGGATCAGAAAAACTTTACTATGCTTATCAGCCAATTGTAAATATTCATACCGGTTACACTCTGGGATTTGAAGCCCTTCTTAGAGGTTATAAAGAAGCGGGCTTTAGTAGCATTGATGAAGTATTTAAAACTGCCTATGAAGAAACAGTTTTATACAATCTTGATCTTCATCTCAGAGAATTGGCTATAACCACTTTATTTGAAAAAAAGGAGTTTTCATCTCTAAAACTTTTTTACAATATTGATAACAGAGTACTTGAAATGCCTGATTATCATCATGGTAATACAGATTTGCTTGTAAAATCTGCTCA
>JAQQAK010000133.1 GCA_028527945.1 Spirochaetaceae bacterium | reverse complement strand
GGCAAAAATGTGTGTTGGCCGCCAGGGAAACCATATTCCATTTTTAATGAAACAATATTTTCCTGCTGATAGAAGGAATATTGGAACAAGAGAGAATGTGATTACTCAGGCAGCAAAAATTGAAGCTATAGATCCTGGACTATTTTTAAGAACATTCAAGCGTGAAACAAACAGAATAGTACCTCACTTCATACTTCTCCCCTGCTATGGTGAAACTGGTATATGCTGGGAGCCATTTGAAAAATTCAATAAAGGCTCAAGCCGCGGTAGAGTAGCTATACCGATGTATTCAAAAGATCTAAGAAGAGCTGTAATTACAGCTTTAGCTGATCTTCGTTGGCAGGTTGCTAAAGAGAAGGCTGCGTATTACTGGATGGAAGAAGGCTTAACAGGACATTACTATCAGTGGTTTTCTGAAAGAAAACTTAAAGGTGACGTAAAAGAACGTTTTGTAAATGATTATGTTTTATGGGTAACAAAAGAGTGTGAAGGAACCCAAAAACTTGAAAGAGATGTCAGGGGAATATTCTGGAGAGACATACCTTTTCCGGAAGAAATAAGAAATTCCCTTAAAAACCGCGGTTTTGTGTATAACGAACTTTATAAAAAAGATATTAACCGCTCTATGTCAGACGGATATTAATACTTTTCTGTCCCCTTATAAACCTGTGGGGACATCTATAAAAACAGTTTCCAAACCAAGTTCAGAAGCCACTTTCTCTGATAACAACCTGACTCCCCAGGTTTCGGTATTATAATGTCCGGCAGATATCATATTTATTTTATTCTCAAGACAAGTATGGTACACCTCATGTGCCGGGTCTCCTGTAATATATAAATCAACACCTTCATCTATAGCATCAATAACATCCATAGCCCCGCCTCCTGAAATAACTGCTACTGTTTTTATTTTTTCAGAGCCGAATGGCAGAATAGACATAGTCTGTCTTTCATCAAGTCCAAGTTTGTCAAGAATTGTATTAATATTACTTTCTTCAGGTAAACTTCCTTTAAAACCAATATTTACACCACGAAATGCCCCAAAGGGTTCAGGAGAAATTACACCCAGCGCAGAACAGATTCCCGCGTTATTACCAAATTCTGGATGCATATCAAGAGGGATGTGAGAAGCATAAAGAACGAGATTATTATCAATCAGATACTTCAGACGCCTAAAATAAGAACCAGATATCCTTTCAAGCTTTCCCCAAAAAATACCGTGATGAACAAACAGCATATTTGCTCCGGAATCAGCCGCTCTCTCAAAGGTTTCAAGACAGGCATCAACAGCAAAAGCTATCTTGTTAATTTCAATCTCTTCGCTCCGCCCCTCAATAGCAGAAACCTGAATACCATTCAGAGAAATATCCTTCCCATCAAGCTCATCAATCTTCATTATGCTTCTAAAATAAGCATCAAGTTCTGATAATTTCATTCTTTTCACCTCTTAGTTTTCCGCAATGTAAAAGTTTTTAAATTTTAAATACAAAACGGCATATTGATTCCATGCACTGATTATAGTAGACTCAGCTGTTAATGAAAAGCAGAGAACTTACAGCGGATGAAATAAGAATTCACATATCCACTGATGAAATATCAAAAATAAAGTTTGCACCAGAACCACAGCTGCCGGTTAACCAAGAGGCAGTAGAAGCCTTATCAACAGGCCTTGCACTAAGAGGAAGAGAAATGAATATCTTTCTCTGTGGTGCTTCTCCGGCTGATAGAGAAAAACTACTAGAAAAGCATTTAAACAAACTTTCTGCTGCAAACAACTGTAGTATAGTCGCTCGAAAAGATGACAGCTCTCCATACACCGCAAACATTATAAGATGTGGTAAAAATGAGATAAAAGAAAACGACAACATTCTTGTTCAACAAAAAGAAGATGCTCCCATAATTTTTGAACACAACCCAATACCGCAAAACCTTTTTGGTATTGCCACAGACAATGTAGAAAATCTTTTACCAGGAAGCATTCTAAAATCAGATGGAGGCCTCATAGTTCTTAATGCCGAAGATCTGATGGAAGAAGAAGAGAGCTGGAAACTTTTAAAAAGAACAATCAGAAAAGGCAAAACAAGTATTGGAACAGCCGTATCAGGAACAGAAAGTTTAATAAAGAATGGAAATATTCTTAAAACTAACGAAATTAATATAGACTTAAAAGTTGTAATTCTTGGGACAGAAGATCATTATGATAATTTCTATAATTCAGACGAAGATTTTAGAGAACTATTCCAAATCTTTTCAGAAATTGATTCAGTAATAGATCTTAATGAAAAGAATCTTTCTGATACAGTAAATTGTCTGAGAAGTTTTTCTATAAAGAAGTTAAAACGAAATCTGGCAGATGATGCAGCTCTGGAATTAGTCAAATACAGTATTTCAGCCGCAGAGAATAAAACAAAACTCAGTACAGCATTATCTGATCTTGAATTGATTATTCTTGAAGCAGATTTATTAAATGAAAATAAAGAATTACCTATAACAGGTGAAGTGATTAAAACTGTTTTATCAAGGCAGGCCGCAAGATTCAGCTTACTTGAGCAGCGAATAATAGAAGAAATGAAATCAGGTGAAATTGTAATTCACCTTGATGGCTCTGAAATTGGCAAAGTAAACAGTCTTGCGGTAATAGACAAAGGGCCATGGGCCTTTGGGTCTCCGGGGCTTATTTCAGCACGTGTTGCTCCAGGAGAAAACGGTCTTGTCAACATTGAACATGAAGCAGGACTTTCCGGAGAAATTCACGACAAGTGGGTTCTTATTCTCGAAGCATTTCTTAGAAGTAAATTCGCTCAAAGCTTTCCGATCTCATTATTTGCGAGTTTATGTTTTGAGCAATCATACAGCGAGGTAGACGGAGATTCTGCGTCATCTTCAGAGTTATACGCTCTGCTTTCAGCAATATCATCAGTGCCGTTGAGACAGGATATTGCCGTAACAGGAAGTCTTAGTCAAACAGGTGAGATTCAGGCTGTTGGCGGGCTTAGAGAAAAAATTGAAGGCTTTTATAAAGTCTGTAAGGCAATTAAATACACCGGAACGCAGGGAGTAATAGTACCCGAACGAAATATAAACAGCATTATTCTCCCTGATGAAATATTGGACGAAATAGAAAAAGGAAACTTTCATATTTACACTGTTACAACAGTTGATGACAGCATGGAACTTCTTACAGGCAAAGAACCCGGAAAATGTAATCTAAAAGGGCAATTTCCTCCAGGAACTCTTAATAATTTGATAGAAAAAAAATTGAAAAAGCTTGCATCTCAGGTAAAAAATTTCGGAAACTAGTATTATGTTTTTTGTTTGCCGAAATATTAATATTTCATATTGACATTAGCGTATAGAGAAAATTATACTTATCAAAAGTCTTTCTGAAGTAATCAGGAACCCTAATTATATAAAGTACTTTGTTTATTTTTTGCTTCGGCAAGCAGTTGGATAAATAGCAATCTGGAGAGATGATGACTAAAAAAGTAGACACCGCAAAGATTAATAAGGCAATTGTTTCAAGTGTCCCATTAACATTAAAAACCTATAAAATGCCGCGAGAAATGGAAAATTATATAGAGGAAGTTCTTGCTGTTTACCTTGAAAAATTTGGACAAGCCGAGTTGATAGATCGTGTAGGCTATTGCATGAGAGAACTTGCTGTAAACGCAAAAAAAGCAAACACCAAAAGAGTTTATTTTTCAGAAAAAAACCTCGATATAGAAGATCCTGAAGATTATACAGCAGGAATGGAATCCTTTAAAAAAGAGACTCTTGGAAATATTGACTACTGGCTGCAAAAACAGGAAGAAGCAGGACTTTATATAAAAGTAGTCTTCCATTCTACAAACGACTCTTTTACAATGTCTATAAAAAATAATGCGCTCATATCGCAAAAAGAACAGATAAGAGTTTATGATCGAATTGCAAGATCAAGAGCATTTGAATCAATGGAAGAAGCACTTTCTTCTGTCTTGGATGATTCTGAAGGCGCAGGCCTAGGAATAGTAATTCTTGTTCTAATGCTGAAAAAAATAGGTCTAAATGAAGATGCTTTTGACATAGATGTTGAGGGAGATGAAACTGTCGCTAAAATAACAATTCCGTTTTCTGAAATTCAGGCGGAAAATATGGATCAGTTATCTGAAGAAATTGTTGAAGAAATAGATCAACTCCCCCAATTTCCGGAAAATGTAACTATAATTCAAAAACTCATAAATGATCCTGATTCAGAATTAACAGATATTGCAAGACAAATAAGCATGGATCCAGCGCTTACCGCGGATTTATTAAAATCTGTAAACTCAGCCCAGTTTATGCTACCCAAAAAAGTGGACAATATTGTTGAAGCGGTAAAACTGATGGGGCTGCGTGGAATAAAAAACATGCTGTTTTCAACAGGAACACAGAGAATTTTAAAAACTGATCAAAAAGCATTATGGGATCACTCATACAGAGTGGCATTTTATTCATACAATCTTGCCAAGAACTTTAAGAAAAAGCGTGATTTACTTGATGACGCCTATGTTGGAGGAATTCTTCACGACATAGGTAAGATCGTATTTTCTAATGTTCATCCCGATTTACTTGAAAAAATATCCAAGTTCTGTAATGACAGACAACTTGAAAGCAACATAATGGAAGAACTCTCTGCCGGCCTGAACCATGCGGTAATAGGAGGCAGAAT
Source organism: Spirochaetaceae bacterium (assembly GCA_028527945.1). Lineage (GTDB taxonomy): Bacteria > Spirochaetota > Spirochaetia > UBA9216 > UBA9216 > Thalassospirochaeta. Next base: position 4,304 of record JAQQAK010000133.1, on the reverse strand, counting down.
TTCTAAAAAATGGAATTTTCCGCCTCCGCTTATTGCAGCAATATCTTACCATCATACCCCAGAAGAAGCTCCGGCAGAATTCGCAGATGTTGTTAATACTGTTTATATAGCAAACTCAATGGCAAATGTTGAAACAGACGAACTGTTGTTTGAACAGATAAATTCAAATATACTAAGAAATTACGGCATTCAGTCAGAAGAGCAATTTAATCAGATAATTGAAAGGTTGTCTGACGCCTTTGAGAAATCAAAACAAAATAATGAATAAACCATACAAGTCCGGGAGCGTTAATCCTGGACTTGAAAACTTTCCAGTAAAAAGTAGCTAAACATTTTTTTAAAACAAAAATGAGGCCCAGCAATGCATCATAATTGCAAAAGCCGAAGAAACATTCAAAGAGCCTTTTTTCCCATAAACAGGAATAGATAATAACCCAGAACTATTTCCTGAGGCAGCTCTGGCCTCAGGACTAATTCCTAGTTCTTCAGAACCAATAACAGCAAGAGCTCTTTCAGGAAATTGAAAATCTGTAACAGACGTACCTCCCAATTCCAGAGCAAAAACAGGAATGTCCAGCTCCCTCATTCTTGAAAAACATTCATCTCTTGAAATATATTCCCAATCAACTAAATCAGCAGTCCCCATAGACGAACGTCTTGCCCTGGCATGTTCAGGACTTGGACAATCAGGACTCAAGTAAATTTTGCTAACCCCAAAAGCTTCAGCGGTTCGAAAAATAGAGCCAACATTAAAAGGTGATCTTATATCATCTAAAAAGATTTCAAAACAGCTCTCTCCCATAGAACTAACAGACGCCTTACTTGAAGGGCTTCTATCAACAGAAAGATCCCAATCAGCCGGCTCGGTTCCTAAAAACTGAAGAATAAGATGCCGCAATGAGTTTAAAGCTCTTAACATTTCTTCAGAAGACATCTCATCAATACGAGAAAGAATATCAAGCGAAGAAGAGCTAATTCTGGAATCATCCGCAAATACTTCTGAAATTATTTTAACAAGTTCAGACAAGTAAATTTCATTCACGCTACGCTGAGCTATCAAATCCTGCTCAAAAGACTGGAGAATAACTGCTGTTTTACGTTTAAGAGTCTCAGGCTTTAAAGTTTGCAGCTTTCTAATAGTTATCATTAAGGCCTACAGAATCTTCTTAAGCATGAGAACAAGATCCTCGGTTGTTAAAACTGAAGGTAATTGTGAAATGAAATCAAAATTCCTGACAGCTTCAGCGACGGATGGCAGATCATCAACTTTCAACCCAAATTCAGAAAGCCGAAGTTGAACACGCTTAAGACCTATTCTATGCCTAATTATTTCTACAACTTTTTCAGCCCTTGCTAAAATAGGAAGCTCATCCTGAACCTCACCTAAAATAGGAGCAATTCTAGCAATCTTTTCAGGACAAACTCTGATTCCATATTCCAGAACAACAGGAAGAACAATAGCTGAGATTAAAACCCTTGGAGCTTTTATCTTTGCGGAAATTATCATTGACAACGCGGTACCAAAGCCTGGGCCGGCCATAGACAAGCCTAATGCCGTAACAAATCCTGCCTTTGAAGCTCTTTCATGTATTTCAGGATCAGCAGAATCGTCTGTCATCTGGCGAGATGTTGTTACAACAGAAGAAATTGCCTTTAAAAATAAACTTTCAGAGAGGAAGTTGCTTTTAGTAGACATATATCCTTCGATAGCATGCATTAAAGTTTCCATAACAACAAAAGAAAATGTTTCAGAAGGAATACTTTCAGAAAGCCCCGGTTCAAAAAACACAGCAGCCGGAAAATTATCTGAAGTTGAATGGAGCCGGCAGCTTCTGTTTCGATTATCTATCAACATTATTTTGTCTTTGAAAAGAAAAGGGTCACGACTGGCTGTAGGAACACTCAACATAGGAAGAACTTTATGAGGATGCCCCCCATCAATAAACTCAAGCGAAGTTAACTCAGATGCCGTGAGAAGCGCAACTCCACGGGCAATAGACATTGTTTTAAGTCCGCCTACTCCTATAACAAGCTGAGCCTTACCAATCTTGGCAAGAGTTGCTGCCTCATCTATAGCTTCGATAGTGGTTCCTGGTCCAATATTATTATAAACTATGGCAGACACGCCCTTAGATTCTAATATTTTTATAATTCTTTTAGGAATACCAGCATCAGAAACATTTGCCTCGGTTACAATCAAAGCCCGTTTTCCATACTTAACAGCTTCTTCTGCTATACGCCATAAAGAATCTGTTCCCATAAAAACTTTATCTGGAATATTTAAAACAACTTGTTGCATGGGTTTTTCCCCTAAAAAAAAAGCAGAAAGCGCGAAAAACACTCTCTGCTGAATATAATATTAAAAATCTTTCTAATTCAGACCAAAGGCTTCCATTAAACGATCCGCCACATCACCGATTTTACTGTCAATATAATTTGGATCCTGAAGCTTCATCTTAACTTCTTCAACCCGATCCATTCTGATATCAGGTGAGGCTTTTACCATTTCTGCAGCCCGATATACTTCTCCAAGGTTTTTAGCTTCATCAGAGACACTGATGGTATCTCTACCTTGAGGCTTAACAGCTTTTCCGGTCTTTCCAGCTTTGTTTATTTGTGATAATGGATCAATTGATCCAAGTCGATCTATCGTCATTTCAAAACCTACCTTACAATAGAATTATCGGCAACTTTACTTAATTAGTTTAACTCTTTTTCTTCCCGGAGACAAGTACGGAAAACTCACCTTTGATGTTTTCCCGTTCACTAAGCTGCTCTAAAACCTCGTTTACCGATCCTTCAATAAATTCTTCATGAATTTTGGTCATTTCACGTCCAACCAAAATATCACGTTCAGGAAATAAATCGGCAATATCAGTTAAAAGCTTGATTATTCTAAATGGAGATTCATAAAATAATGCAGCCTCCGGCCGTTCCAGAAGTTCTTTCAGCCTCTTTCGCCTTCGGCCGGGTTTTGGCGACAAGAATCCTTCAAATGTTACAGCCTTATCAGGGAAAGCACCAATGCTCACAAGAGAAGCAAAAGCAGAAGCCCCAGGAACAGGAATGACAGGAAAACCTGCATCACGTACAATTCGCACAAGCCGACTACCGGGATCACTTATTCCAGGAGTACCCGCGTCTGAGGCATAAGCTACACTGAGTCCATCTTCAAGCATCTCAACAATACGTCCTGCAGCTTTTTCTTCATTTACAGAACGGCAGCTAACTAACTTCTTGCTTATTGAATAACTGTTTAAAAGTCTTAATGTATGCCTGGTATCTTCACAAGCAATAACATCAACAGTTTTAAGAACATCAAGAGCTCTTAATGTTATATCTTTTAAATTACCAATCGGAGTAGCCACAATATAGAGGCTTGCTGTCTCATTTCCCATTATTAAAGTGTTCATCCTATTGGATGAAATGTCAACCCGAAGTAAAAAAATCCCGATACATAAAGCTATGGAAACAATAACTGGTCTTCATATAGCAGTACTCATTATCTCCGGCCTTATTCTGATGCTTCTTTTGTTTTATCTTTTTAAAACAAGAAATAAGCAAGTTGAAATACCCAAAGTAGAAAAACCTGTCAGTAACAGACATTGTCCTTTATGCGGAGAACCTCTTGTAAGCGGAGAGAGAGTTCACTCAGTTTTATACCCCGGAAAGCCTGACAGCATGATGGAAATATATGGCTGTCCATACTGTGAAAAACCTGACGCAAAGAACAAAAGACGGTGCCCTGTATGCAAAAAAGAGCTGCCTTCAGACGCTGTTATTATAGCAAGAGTTTTTGAAAAACCTGGCAAAAAACACGTACATGTACTGGGCTGTACTCTTTGCTACAGCGGAAGGAGTGTAATCAAACATTAATACCAAAATTCGACAAAAGATAAGCAAATTTCATGCCTTTAGTGGTTCACATAAAATATTTAAAATTTTATTATCAGTTGCATGAGCAACGCCCAAAATTTTAAGAAAGCGAAATTCTCGCTTTCCTATAAGCTTACATTGTATTTTGTAATATTCGGTATAATAATAGGTTACTGCTCTTTTATTTTTGCTATCACTTATAACTCAAGAAAACTTTTAAAAGATTTTACAGAATCAGTGATAACACAAACAAAGTTATCAGAAGAAGGACTCCTACTTTCTGAAACTGAAATCTTGGAAAAAATAAAACAACTCTCAGAACCAATAATCAGGCAAATTTCACTTATCAATGATATTTATGTATACATAAATACTGGAACTGATAATTCAGAAAATAACTGGCATATTTATAGCATCATGATCAACCA
>JAQQAK010000132.1 GCA_028527945.1 Spirochaetaceae bacterium | reverse complement strand
GCAAAGTTTCCCTGTTCAATCATAGCTGAAACACTTTTAAGAATGTTTTCAGTTGAAAGACCATCCTGATTAAAATTCATTATAACGCGATTCTTAAGAATGTCTTCATAGATTTCATCAGCATTTTCGAGTTCACGTTTTTTTACAATTTCATTAAAAATATCTTCATACCACATTGAGATGTGATCAGTCTTTGAAGCAAAAGAAACATGAATAACCTGGCGTCCGCGAAATAATTTATCCATTGCAATGTGAACAAGACAGGCAGTTTTTCCAACACCCTTTCTTGATGCAATAACGCCAAGATTTCCCTTTCCAAGGCCGCCATCAATCGAATTTTCGAAAAGTCTAAGTGGACTTCTCTTATTTAGTTCTTCTTTAATCATTTATTAAACTCCTTAAAAAATTCTACTGCCAAAAGCCTTTCAGCTTTTGGCAATTGTCAGAGTTACGATAAAAGCACAATTTATTAAATGTAACTTTCATCATTCCAAATTATGAATTTTCAGCTCTCTTTTTTTCTTCAAATTCTTTAATAAGCTCTTCAGAAATACTCTGAGGAACCTTACCATATTTAAGAAATTCCATTGAGAACTCGGCCTTACCCTGAGTAAGAGAACGAAGTGTTGTAGAATATCCAAACATTTCACTTAAAGGAACTTCGGCTTCTACTGTTGAATAAGTACCTTCTTCCTGAGAACTTACAATCAGACCTCTTCTCTGGTTTATTGAACCAAAGATATTTCCCTGAAACTCTGTAGGCCCTTCAACATTAACCTTCATAATTGGCTCAAGAATCTGAGGACCTGCTTTTGCGTATGCTTCCTTAAAAGCACCAATCGCTGCAAGCTGGAATGCCATATCAGAAGAGTCAACTGAGTGAGACTGACCATCATTTATAGTAACTTTAACACCTACTATTGGGTGACCAATAAGTGAACCCTTCTCAAGAGATGCCTGAAAACCCTTATCACAGGCTGGAATATATTCTGTTGGAATAGAACCACCCTTAATCTGGTTTACAAACTCATACTCGCCTTCTTCAAGCGGTTCAATAAATCCTGCAACACGACCGTACTGACCGGAACCACCTGACTGCTTTTTATGTGTGTAGTTAAAATCTGCCATCTTGCTGATTGCTTCTCTATAAGCAACCTGCGGCTGACCAGTTATAACCTCTGCCTTGTATTCTCGTTTCATTCGTTCAACGTAAACCTCAAGGTGAAGTTCGCCCATCCCACTTATAATAGTCTGATTTGATTCAGGATCTACATGACAACGAAAAGTAGGGTCTTCCTTAGTAAAACGGTTAATGGCCTTACCCATGTTGTCAGCAGCCTTTTTATCAACAGGCTCTATTGAAAGAGAAATAACTGCATTAGGAACATACATTGATGTCATTGAATAATTAAGTGACGGATCACAAAAAGTATCACCAGAAGCACAATCAATACCAAACAAAGCTACGATATCACCGCATTTACCTTCGTTGATATCCTCCATATGGTCAGAATGCATTCTGATAAGACGTCCAATTTTAAATTTCTTACCGGTTCTTGTATTTATAAGCTCTCCGCCTTTTTTTACAGTTCCCTGATAAACACGAATATATGTTAACTGTCCATACTGACCATCTTCAAGCTTAAACCCAAGAGCTACTGTAGGTTTGTTTTCGTCAGCTTCAAGTTTAACCTCAGTTTCATCATGATCGAGATCGAGAGCAATGTTTTCAACATCACGAGGTTCAGGAAGATATTGAATTACAGCATCGAGAAGGGACTGAATACCCTTGTTTTTGTAAGCTGAGCCAAGGAATACTGGACAAAGCTCATTTGCAAGAGTTCCTTTTCTAACAGCAGCATGAATAAGCTCTTCAGTGACAGCTTCTTCCATCATGGCTTCCATAAGCTCATCAGAACACATTGATACAGCATCAAGCATTGTTTCTCTATATTCTTCAGCATCAGCCATCATGTCCGCAGGAATTTCTTCTATATCCATCTGCTCACCACTGTCGCCTCTAAAGTAGACAGCCTTCATTGTTACAAGGTCTATTACACCTTCAAGCTTGTCTTCAAGACCAATAGGAAGCTGCATCATTACAGAATTTAGACCAAGTTTATCTCTAAGCTGACCGCAAACCTTAATAGGATTAGCACCAGTTCTATCACATTTATTAACAAAAGCAAGACGTGGAACTTTGTAGCGCTTAAGCTGCCTGTCTACTGTAATTGACTGAGACTGAACACCTCCAACTGAACAAAGAACCAAAATAGCACCATCAAGAACTCTGAGAGCCCTTTCTACCTCTATAGTAAAGTCTACGTGGCCGGGAGTGTCGATAATGTTAATTGGATGTCCTTTCCATTCAACATTAGTTGCAGCTGAAGCAATAGTAATACCTCTTTCTTTCTCCAGCTCCATTGAATCCATTGTCGCGCCGACACCATCTTTACCGCGAACCTCATGGATAGCATGAATCTTGTTACAGTAAAAAAGAATTCGTTCTGTCAGAGTTGTTTTTCCAGAATCGATGTGCGCACTGATACCAATGTTTCGCATTTTATCAAGTGTTGTCATTGTATATTAACCTCTCAAAGTAATTGTACTCCACAAACAATCATAACATCTATAGCTATGATCCTCACATTTTACAATTGCCCCGAAGTTTATTAAAATTTGTCTTTAATTTCAAGCCCTGTCAAAAGATACTAAGAGTGTTTCTAATTAGTTTTTAATGAAATTTTTATAACTAAATTAAATAATAAGAAAACTTTCCGAGATAAAAATTATATTCAAATCAAATTGTATAATTTGAATTAGTACTGTGGAATAAGTAGTTATAAATGAAGAAATCAAACCTCAATTTTTTAGCAATTAAGTATGATTATATAAAAACATCTCCTTGAGCAAGTTTGAGATTTTTTATATCAGACTTTAGAAAGAATACTAAATTGTCTATAATGAATCTATGGCTAAAGTGCTTATAGGTACATCAGGTTACTATTACACAGACTGGGTAGGACCTTTTTATCCACCCGGTACAGGAAAAGATAATTTCCTGCAATTTTACTCTGAACACTTCCCCTTTTGTGAACTTAATTTCAGTTATTATCAAATGCCTTTAAGGGGCAAACTTATAGAGATGGTTCAAAAAACACCAAAAGGGTTTCAATTTGCAATAAAAGCTCATAAGAGCATAACACATGAAAGGAGCCCTTCCTCTGTAGAAAGAGCCGAAGAGTTTTTCCACGCGATATCTCCCATGCGTGAAGAAAATAGATTATCTGCGGTCTTACTTCAATTTCCGTATAGCTTTCACTATACCCAGGAAAATAGAAAATATCTTGCGGAAGTTCTTCCTCCATTAAAAGGGCTGCCTCTCTGCATTGAGTTCAGAAACAGAGAGTGGATGCTTGAAAGAGTTTACAAAGCCTTTCAGGAAAGAGACATTACATTTGTCCAAACTGATACCCCCGAGCTTGATAATTTACCAATAGCGACTTCAATAACAACGTCAAAACTGGGCTATATCAGATTCCACGGCAGAAATAAAGAGAACTGGTGGAACGGAGATAATACCAGTAGATTCGACTACCTTTACCAGGAAAAAGAATTACAGCTATGGATGTGCCGAATAGAAGAGATAGCCGCAAAAACTGAGAAACTCATAATAGCTTTTAACAATCATTATAAAGCAAATGCAATTTCCAACGCACGGCAATTGCGCGAAATGATAAACAAACATACAAACTTATGCCTTCCTGATAAAGAAAACCTGAAAGATACACAAAACAAGGATGAATAAAAATGGTGAAAAAATCACTTGATTTGAATACCTGTGGTGTTTTTAAAGGAATACTAAAACTTGGAGTTCCAGCTGTTATAACAGCATTATTTGACGAGATTAACGGGGTTGTTGATACAATATTTATGGGCCAGTTTCTTGGAGAAAGCGCGGTGGCATCAATGTCCATAGTTATGCCGTTTCTGGTTTTTGCGTCCGCGCTGGCGTTTCTCTTCTGTGAGGGAGCATCTATAAGCATAGGGCGTTATCTTGGCGCCGAAGATTATGAGAACTCGTCCAAAACTGCGTCACTTACAATAAAGGCAACCCTTGCCGCGAGTATAATTCTTGGTATCATCTGCTTCAGCTTCGCAAAGACAATGGTAGGCTTGTTCCATCTCGATGCTCAAACAGCAATGTATTCAGTTAAGTATATTAGATATTTTTCTCTTGGATTGCCGCTTTTTATGAGCTCATTCTTGTTTATAAAATTTTTATATACAGAAGGTTTCTCCGGGCAAACTCTTCGCCTTACTATTATTCAGGTTGCGGCAAATATTATTCTTAACTGGATTTTTCTCGGATTTTTTGGTTGGGGAGTAGAAGGTGCTGTCGCGGGTACACTTATATCATTCCTGCTTCAAGCAGTACTTGCTGCAACATTTCTGATAAAAAGAAGCAATCATATCAAAATTAAAAATGTAAAATTTGATAAAGCCTATTTCAAAGAGATTGTGCCGCTGGGTCTTCCATCATTCTTTACAATGATTCTTCTCGCGGTAACAATAACAATTCAGAGTAAAATCATCTCGGGTTTCGGCTCTTCAGCTCTGGGTGTTCAAACCATATTTGAGAATATATTTTCTGTTTTTAGTTCTATATCGACAGGAATTATGAATGCAGCGCTTGTTCTTATGGCATACAGTACCGGCGCCGGAAACAGAAAACGCTTTATGGAAACACTGAAAAAGTCAGCAGTTATTGTTTTTATAACATCAGTCATAATCAATCTGCCATTAGTATTCTGCCCGGATATTGTGGGTTTAGTCTTTACAGAGTCCGCAAACATTCTGGATAAACTAAAGATTCCAATGCTTATATTGGGACTTACTTCCCCATTTATTTTTACAACCAACACTATCCTTTTTGCAATGCAGCCCATTGGCATGGAAAAGACCTCAACATTAATTTTTGCTCTACAACAATTGGTACTGTTTGTCCCGCTAATCCTCATTCTGAAAAACTACGGGTTCAATCAGACAATGGCGGCACAACCTTCAGCAGAGGTCATAGGCGGTTTTATAACTCTGGCAATCATTCCAGTCTTTATGAAAACAGTAAAAAAACGTTTTGCCAATAGTACTCATGGCGAGGAATAATATTCACCGTTATCTAAGCCTCCAAAGATGTAGTATAATCCTTCTTTTCAGCCTTTTGCATATCTTCTATACGCTCAAGAAAGACCTTGGCAGTAGGATCGTCAGGGTTAATATCAAGAACCTTCTCTAAAAGTTCTTTTGCTGACAATAATTCATGCATTGAAAATTTTACAACAGCATTTTCAAAATAATTTTTTGTCTGATTTTTTATTTGGCACATCTGCTCTGAATCAGCATCAAAGATTTCAAACAACGCAACAGCTTTATCCTTTCCTTTAACCTTAACCCTTCCCAAAAACCTGTAATTATAATCATTAGGAATATCCAGTTTTACAAATGTCTCATGACTTATAACAACTGGAGCCTTATAAAGTTTTGTGACATCCTGAATTCGGGACGCCAAGTTTACAGCATCAGAAATAACAGTTCCCTGCATACGTTTTTCATCACCAATAACACCCAGAATCATGTTACCGGTATGTATTCCAATACCAATATCAATTGCTTTATATCCACAATTTGCCCGGTGCTTGTTATAAATATTAACGTGTTCAATCATCTCTTTGGCCGCAGCGAGAGCGTCTTCCGGCTTATCAGGAAAAAGCGCCATAATAGCATCACCTATATACTTATCTACAAAACCGCCATTGTTTGTAATCATGGGACTGAAGCGGCTTAAATATGAGTTTATGAATTTGAAATTCTCTTCAGGAGTCATATTTTCAGAAAGGCTGGTAAAAGAACGAATATCAACAAAAAGAATTGTCATCTCACGTGAGACCTGATCTCCAAGTTCAACATCAACTATATTGTTACGCCCCAAAGATGAAAGGAACTCTGTCGGAACAAATCTGCTGTAAACATTATTTATTCGCGAAAGCTGGAGATGAGTATTAATTCTTGTCAAAAACTCTTCCTGAATATAGGGCCTTGCGAGAAAATCATTCGCGCCTGAGGTTAAGCCATCCATCACATCAGAAATATCTTCTTTATTTATTAACAGAACAACAGGAAGCTGATCTTTTGTAAACTGCTGTCGTATTTTGGTACACATTGCGTAACCATCAATATCCTGAAGTTTAATGTCTAATACGATTAAATCAGGCTTGGATATTTCAATTTTTTCAATTAAATCCGCGCCGGAGACAACAGGTATAACTGAATAATTTAACGATGTAAGCTGGCTCTTCATTATCTGAAGTTCTTCAACATTATTACCAGCTATTAAAACTTCAATATTTCGGTCTGAAGTCATTTCATCAAGAACAGACTGTAATGAAAGAGCAGCATTAAAATCAATAGAATCATCAGAAAGAACTATTTCATGACCTTTCCATTCAGGTAAAAAAAATCTAAAGACAAAACCGTCGTCATAGGGTTCTGCAATTAGTTGTGAGCCATGAAGCTCCAAAAGTTTCTGAGCAACAGAGAAGCCAAGTTC
>JAQQAK010000131.1 GCA_028527945.1 Spirochaetaceae bacterium | reverse complement strand
AAGGCATTCGTTTTGAAGTTGATAAAGATGGAAAAGTTTCTCCTTCAGGAGTCGTTTTTAATGAGATGAAAGGTGCGTATTCTAATCACGATTCTATAGCAGCAGAATATTCTTACCGTGGATTGTTTCCTGATACCCCTTATCAATATGATTCTGGCGGAGAACCTGCGGATATTCCGACATTATCATATTCTGATTTTTGCGGTTTTCATAAAAAGTATTATCACCCCTCAAACTGCAGAATTTTTCTTTATGGAAATATTGAAACAGAAAAGCAGCTTGAATTTTTGAAAGATAATGTTTTTTGTCATTTTTCTTCCGGGGTTGATACCGCACAGGATATTGCTTTGCAGCCCAATTGGCTTGAGCCGCAAAGTCTTAGAGTTACGACTCCATTGTCTGAATCAGAAGAATCTTCTCAGAATGTTACAATTAGCCTTAACTGGAAGTGCGGAACAACGCAAAATGTTGGAGACATTCTTGCGTTTGAAGTTTTATCGGAAATACTTCTTGGAAATATGGGCTCTCCTCTTTATAGAGCCATTGTTGAATCAGGTTTAGGCGAGGATCTTAGTCCTCTAAGTGGTCTTGATTCAGATTTGCGCGAAATGGTTTTTTCTGTTGGGGTTAGAGGTAGTCTTGAAGAGAGAGCCGCTGATTTTGAGCAGATGGTTTTTGGCGTTTTGAAAGAGCTTGCTGAAGATGGTATTCCTGAAAATGTTCTGAAAGGCGCCTTGCATCGTGTCGAATTCCGAAACAGAGAAATCCGCGGCGGAGCTCCTTTTGGGTTAAGACTTATGGGACGCTCTCTTCGTGGTTGGCTTCATGGCGGCTCCCCTTTGGATACAATAGGATTCAAAAAACCAATGGAAGATTTAAGATCTGAAATTGAAAAAGATTCCAAATATTTTGAGAAACTCATTCTAAAGAATCTTGTTGATAACAAGCACAGGCTATTGGTTTCAATTGTTCCTGATAATAACTATAACATCGAAATGGAACAAAAAATTACCAAGGCCTCAGAATCTGAGTACAGAGATCCGGCAAAGATAGAGCTTTTTAAAAAGTTTCAGGACACTCCGGATCCTGAGGAATTGCTTGAAAAAATACCTTCTCTTGAAATAGATGATGTTCCTAAAAAAATAAGAAAAATTGATACAAAGATAAAAACACTTTGTGGCAGGCCTTTATACCAGCATGATCTTTTTACAAACGGAATAATTTATATCGATTTTGCGATAGATGTAAGAGATATTCAGGGAGAAGAAGGATTCCTTCTTCCATTTTTAAGCCGAATGTTATGTTCTTCCGGGCTTCCTGGAAAAAGTTATGATCAGGTAGCTCTTGATGTTGCTCAGAAAACAGGAGGGGTCTTTACTTTTCTTGAATCAAGCAGAACTGCAGGAGATAATCCTGTTAGAAAAGATTATCTTTTTTTCCGTCTCAAAACGCTTGAGAATGATCTTTCTGATGCTTTCGAACTTTTCTCTGATATGCTTAGGGTTTCTGAGATAGGAGATCCGGCAAGAGTCAAAGACCTTCTTCTTGAAATGAGAAACGATTTTAAAGCTGGGCTTATCCCTGCCGGACATTCTTTTTGTTCTGTAATGGCCGCGGCTCAGTTTGACAAAGTTTTTGAAAGAGAAGATCAATGGAGGGGCTGCAGCCAGCTTTTATTCCTTGATAAAAAGGTGAAAGAGCTTGAATCAGAAATGCCTGAATTGTGTAAAAAACTTCTTTCTCTTAGAGAAAAGCTTTTGGAGAAAGGTCGATTACTTTTTAATATTACATGTTCTGGTAATAATTTTGAGAAAGTTGAAGAGAAAATTGAAGGATTTTTAACAGATTTGCCTTCAATTCCTTCTCCTGATTATGACGCAATGGCAGCAGCGTCTTTGGATATAAGGCAAACTCCTTCTTTCAAATATGGCGCTTTATCGGTTCCTTCCGCAGTAAATTTTTCTGCAATGGTAATGCCTGCGTCTTCGCTTGGTTCTGAACTTCATGCCAAAGAAAGTATACTTGCGCATTTAATGAAAACAAACGATCTTTGGGAAGAGGTTAGAATGAGAAACGGAGCGTACGGTGTTTACGCTTCTGTGAACGGTACTGAGTCATTATTTACTGTTTCGACTTTCAGAGATCCCATGCCTGATAAAAATCTAAAAGCATTGGAATCTGCTCTAAAATCTGCCAGTACAGGGCGTTATAAAAAGAAAGATCTTAAGAATGCTATTATTACGGTAATTGGACGTGATTTAAAACCTTTAAGCCCTGGAGAAGAGAGTTTGATTGGTTTTAGACGGGAGCTTTACTTGATTACTGAAGATATAAGGCAGCAGAAGAGGAATGTTATACTTAATATGACGGCCGCTGATATTGAAGAAGCTGCTTCTTTTTTGATTGAAAGCTTAAAAGATTCTGTTGCGGTTGTGATGGGTTCAGAAGAAACAATTGAAAATGTCGCGGCACAGTTTGGCTCTGAAATAAAAGAACATACGATCAAACTTCCTCTTTAGAGGAAGTTTGATACGTATTAAAAATTACGGTAAAGTTACTCCTAAAAGGAAAACTGTATCTTCTATTCGAAATTCCTGATTCATTGTGTCGTATAGGACTCGAACACCCATTTCAAGAGGATTTGTAAAATTAAAAATATTAAAAGTCAAATAGAGTTCAAGACCTACAGACTGTAAAAATGAGTTATAGTCTTTTATGACATTGATAGACTCAGATGTAATCGCTGTATCTACAAAGGCATTCATATAAAGCCTTGAAAGATAAAGAAAGCTTCCTATTGCAAAATCTGGATATGCTATAGGAAAAGTATAATTTACACTTGTATTTAATATAAATGTCGCACCATAGTCTGAGGTAGAATAACCACGTGGTAAATTTATAGGTGAGTAATAATATAATGCGTTATCAAAGTTATAGTTTCCTTCAATCTCGATTGTAAAACCATTATTTTCAAAAAAGCCTGGTAAATAACTTTTAATTCCAGCATAAGCAAAATTATAATAGGTCGTTCCAACACTGTAATACCATTCAGAATCTAACACTACACCAAGATTTGGTATTATATCTTTTTTTGCTTTCTTTTCAGTTATACTCCAGCTTACTTCAGACTGAATTGCTGATTTAAATGATTGTGTAGGATAAATATCAGTATTCATCAGATAAATGCTCTGAAGGCTTAGAGTATTATTTACTATTCCTTCTGAAAAAACAAATGGAAGAAGGAAGCCTGCGTAAAGATCTGCTGTATACTCTTTAAAGAAATTTGTTACAGGTGTTTGTAATTCAGCTCCGTAAATAAGTATTGGATAAAATAGTGAATAATAACCGGATGCACCGAATACCATTTCTGAATATTTAGAATCATAACCTGTATAAAGTCGGCTTGCTGTATTATTGAGAATTCCATCTGCAAGAAAATCAAGGGTTATACCACTTCCTGAAACAGGTGTACCAAACCATCGGCTGTGTAAATTAAACAGTCCGCTTATTGGATAATAATTCTTTATTTGATAATCATAATCTGTTTCAGGAATTTCTTTGTCAGGTCCAAGAAATCCGCTGTACGGCTCTTCTTCTTTTTGAAGCCCTTCAAAGTAATCTACGTGTTTATATGATTCATCTGCAATAATGTTTATTTCATTTTCTTCAATAGTTTTATTATCAA
>JAQQAK010000130.1 GCA_028527945.1 Spirochaetaceae bacterium | reverse complement strand
AGAGCATTAACTGATAATGTAAATTTAGATGGAAAATCAATTTTAGATGTAGGATGTGGTTGCGGCGATCTTTATGATCTCATAAAAACTGATTATAAAATAAATAGCCGTTATCTTGGTGTTTATATCCTTGAAAAAATGGTAAAACGCGCGGAATCAGAACATGAAGAGGCTTCCTTTTTTTTAGCGGATATTTTTGATGATTCTTTTTTCGCGGAAGATGCTTTTGGATGTTGTAATTTTGATATCACTTTTACATCAGGAATATTTAATCTTCAGGCAGGGAACAATGAAGATTTCCTTAAAAAAGCAATTCCAATTCTTGCTTCACTTTCAACCGAAGCCTTTGTATTTAATTTATTGAATCCTGAGTCTCCTGATCCTGATAATAGATATTTTTATTATGCGCCTGAAAAGGCTGCCGAATTAGCTGAGCCTTTTTCAAAAAAAATAGAACTTATAGATGGATACCTTGATAACGATTATACTTTAATTTGCTGGAGATAATATGAATAAGTTTAAAATTGCTCTTGTACAGCTAAATGTTACAGATTCAAAAACAGCTAATCTCGATAATGCTGAAAAACTTGTAAAAAAAGCGGCCGACAGCGGAGCCGATATAGTGGCGCTCCCTGAAATGTTTATTTGTCCTTATAATACGAAGCGATTTCCTGAATTTGCAGAAAAAGCTGATGGCACGTCTGTTGAGAGGTTATCACGCGTTGCATCAGATAATGGTATTTATTTTATTGCCGGAACTATACCTGAGCTAGATGAATCTGGCCGTATTTATAATACCGCTTTTATTTTTGATTCAAAAGGTGAAATCATAGGTAAACATCGAAAGATACATTTATTTGATATTAATATAAAAGGCGGTATAAGTTTTAAGGAATCTGATGCTTTGTCACCAGGAAAGACTGCTACTGTTGTAGATACACCATGGGGAAAAATAGGGGTTGCAATTTGTTTTGACATAAGGTTCGCGGAGCTTTTTAGGCATATGTCTTTGGAAGGAGCCAAAACTGTAGTTGTTCCAGCATCTTTTAATATGACAACCGGTCCGGCTCATTGGGACATGACTTTCAGAATGCGTGCTGTTGATAATCAGCTTTTTATGGCTGGATGTGCTCCTGCAAGAAATCCGGATCTTGGTTATGTTTCCTGGTCAAATTCAATTTTGACAGATCCATGGGGAAGAATAGTTGATAAGCTTGATGTTGATGAAGGTCTTCTTCTTCATGAAATAGATCACGGCTATGTTGATGATATAAGAACTCAGTTGCCAATTCTTTCAGGCTTTAAAGAGCGGGAGCAGTACAAGTAATAAATAGAGGCTCTTTCTAAACTTAGAGACTTTAGTCTCAGAGTTTCTGAAAGAGGCTCAATATTTTAAGATTATACTTCAAGTTCTTCAGATTTTTTCTGAAGAGCATTACTGTATACCGTTAATAATCTTTTTTTTTCGTTTGGCCCTATTTTTCTGTATTCACCATCAAGACTATTTTTAGGAATAAGTCTGTGAAGTTTCAGCTCTTTTAGCGATGGATGAGCTTCTCTTGTGTAGTGAATAACATAATCGTTTTCATCATCAAATGATTCTATATATTCAAGATATTCGTTTGTGCCAAGATCAAAAATATCTCCTCTATCAGCCATAAAAAAACTCCAAATGAAATACTTTTCAAAAGATAACCTTAAACAATAATTGTATCAAGAAAAAAACAGTTTAAACAAAAACATGATTCCTGTATAATTCCGCCATGATACCATCAGATATACAGAATTTTCTTAATCTGCACGAACTCAAAGCTTTAGAGTTTGATGAAGGAAGTACACCTACAGCAAAGGCAGCCGCCGATAAAATTGGTGTATCGGTTGGGCAGATAGCAAAATCTATTCTCGTGAAGGGTAAAAACGGCAATTTTTATTTGATTGTTTGTGCCGGAGATAAACGAATAGATACAAAGAAGACAAAAGCTTTAACTGGCACAAAAACCAGAATGGCGACAGCTGAAGAGCTTTTTGATATTACAGGCTTCAAGCCTGGAGAGGTTTGTCCATTTAGAAAGCTTGAAATTAGTACTTTTCTTGATTCAAGTTTGAAAGAGTATACGACTATTTATCCTGCTGCAGGAACTGATTCTTCCGGAGTTCCGATCTCATTTGAGAAATTAATTGAAATTACTGGTGCGTCAGAATGCAGTGTAACCGACTGAGAATTCTTTTTATAATAGTTTTTATAGTTCAGGTTTCTGCCTGTTCAGAATCAACTGTTATATTAAATAATTCTTCAGCACATCAGCCAATTGATATAAAAAATCTTGAAATAACTCTTGCTGTAGACGATGAAAGTGTTATTTCAGATTCGGTAAAAGAATTAGCTGAAAAGTTTAATCAAAATAATGTATATGGAATAAAAGTTAATACAGATATCTCTACTTTGCCTGCTGGAAGTAATCCAGATTGTGAAATCACTACAGACTATAATGCAGCATATCTATACAAAACTGGGCAGATTACTGATTTATCCCATTTTATTAATAATCAGCAATGGGGTATACCTGATTGGCGCAAACAATTTTGTAAGGCTGTAAGAAGGCAGTCTGTATATAGAAGATTTGGAAAGCACACCATTTCTGTTCCAATAGCTCTTGATTCTCAAATCGTAATTTTTAATAAAGATATTTTAAAATATTTAGGCTACGAAAAGCTTCCAAAAAGCTGGTTTAGAACCAATATTTTACTTTTTAAAGCTTCCAGAAGGATGAAGCCTGTGTTGGGGCTTCAGTATGATGTTAAAACACTTACTGCCTTAGTTTCAGCAAGAGGCGGTTCTATTTTGCAGCCGGCTGGTTTTAATTACAGTATGAACAATCCTGTTGTAACTGGGACAGAAAGGTATTTACGCAGGCTGGAAAATTATGGGATTTTATCTTGTAATGATCAAAAGTATAAAAATCAGACAGATTTTGCCTTTGGTAAACTTCTTATGGTTGTAACAAGTATAGACGGAATTGAGCCTTATTTTAAAATGATAAA
Source organism: Spirochaetaceae bacterium (assembly GCA_028527945.1). Lineage (GTDB taxonomy): Bacteria > Spirochaetota > Spirochaetia > UBA9216 > UBA9216 > Thalassospirochaeta. Next base: position 1,572 of record JAQQAK010000130.1, on the reverse strand, counting down.
TCTGATCGATAATAAAATGGAATGGGATGTAGCTCTTATTCCAACAAGGAAACCTGGAGATGGTATTTTTATTAACTGTAATAATAGTGCTGTTATTTATTCTGGAGATAAAAGAAATGAACTTGCGTCATGGTTCTTTATCAAATGGCTCATAGAAGAAGAGCAGCAGCAAAATATTGCGTTACAGTCTAATACTCTTCCTGCAAGATTAGATATTATTCCTAATTTGATAGAATCTTCAGAAAATACTTGTGCTAAACAATGGAATACTGCATTAAAACTTGTTTCTGGCGCATATATAGAAAGCTTAAATGCCGCTTTATATGATTATGAAAATGTATCTTCATTTATAGATGAAAGTATTACAAATATTCGAAATGATTCTTGTGTCTGGCTTGAAGCATTAAAGTTGACGCGTAAAATAAATAAGTGCAGGCGTGATGATAAATGGCTCAAATAAACAAATTACTCAATTTTTAATATTCACTTCCAAAGTTTTCATGATTATAATAAGATGAGATCTGATATAAAGGTGCTGTTAAAAAACTGTGGCATCTTTTTTAGTTACAATAAGCTATTTATTTTAAATGGGGAGGGACAATGGCATACTCAGATGACTTTATAAGAGTCCTAAATAAAAAAGCTAAAAAAGAAGAAGTTAGTTTATCTGAATTAAGGTTTCTTTTTTTCAGTTTTCTAAAAGTACTTCCTGAAGATTTACAATGGGATATTTTTAATTTTTATTTTGATAACCTGGAAGACAATGATAGTATTTTCATGGAAAAGGCTGAACATCTATCAGTTTTGATAGACCTTTTTGAGGGTGAATATGACGAAAACAAAATTGATTTAACAGATGAAGAGCTCGAATATATTAGTGAAGGTGTAAATGATTATGCTATGCAGCTGTCCGATGAGCTTATTATGAATGTGATGAGAGCAGCTGTAGCAAGGGGGCTAATGGGATGATGAATTTTTCTGGCGATATGACAGATGAAATGATGGACTACCTTAAAAAAACTACTTGGGTAGGTTACGTTTATAGTATTGTTTCTATTTTATTTGGTCTTTTTGCGATAATTGCACCAGTAGGAACACTTGGCCTTTTTATAGGTGTTTTTGGAATTATTTTGCTTATACATGGTATTCTTTTGACTATATCAGTTATTTTATCTGTTCGAAGTAATAATTTTAAACCTGCAAGACTTCTTTCCGCGCTTCTTGAACTTGTTGTAAGTATCTTTATAATTGCTCAGCTTTCAGAGATCTCAAAGTTTGCTCTTTCAGCGGCCTTTATTGGAATAGGTATTATAGGAGTTGCTGGTGGAATCTACACAATAGTTGAAGGAATTCGTCTTAGAACTGTTGTTAATGAAATACCTCCAGCAGTAACAAGAGGAATACTTATTCTTATTATTGGAATTTGTATGCTGATATCGCCTCTTGGTTTAGCTCAGGCCATGATTAGGCTAATGGGAATTGCCTCTCTTGTTTTTGGAGTATTACAGCTTTTAACAACAATCAGAATGAGTAAAGGATTGAATAATAATGAGTAAGATTGATATTAAAATA
>JAQQAK010000129.1 GCA_028527945.1 Spirochaetaceae bacterium | reverse complement strand
TACTCAAACAATTTGTCTATGAAAGAATCTGATAACTCAAACTCAAATTCCGGCTGTTTTTTATGAAATTCTTTGCTAAAATGCATTATTAAATCAGGAATATCTTCTTTACGTTCGCGTAATGGCGGAAGAACCAACTCAAGAGTATTTATTCTATGAAAAAGATCCAGCCTGAATCGTCCACTCTCAATTTCAACTTTAAGAGATTTATTAGTTGCGGTTATAAGCCTAAAATCAAAATGTTTTATTTTATTTGAACCTAATTTTCTAACAGAACCATCCTGAAGAACCCTTAAAAGCTCTGCCTGAACAAAGGGAGCAAGTTCGGAAACCTCATCAATAAAAATGCTTCCATTATCAGCATATTCAAAACACCCTTGACGATTATCAGCACCAGTAAACGCATTTTTATTTGAACCAAAGAACTCGGAAACACTTAAATTAGGAATAATTGATCCGGCATTAATAACATGCATTTTACGATCATGCCTGTTTGAAAGTTGATGAATAATTGATGCCGCAACATCTTTTCCAGTACCGCTTTCTCCTAAAAGCAAAACAGGTGCAGAAACCTTAGAAAACTTCACAATAGAGGCTTTTATTTTTTTTACAACCTGAGACGAGCCTACAAACAGGTTAAGAATATTCTCTTCTGAAGCTCCATATTTCCTTTTTGTAGAATTACTAATATGGTATGAAATTTCTTTGAAGAAATTTTCTATTTTATTAAACTCTTCTGGAATAATAAAAAAAGAACCTGTGAAACTTTCATAACTATTTATAATTTTTTTATTAGAAAACTCCCGCGATAAAACCGCAACCGCAGATGTGTTTTTAAATGATTTAGAAATCTCAAAAAGGACAGGATAATCTTCAGATAAAAAAGAAGGACCAACAATGATAATCTCTATCTCTTCATCAGATATAAAAGGAATCGCTGATTTACAATCAGGAACAGATATAACTTCACAAGTTTCTGGAAAATGCGATTGAATAAGCACCTTTTCACTTTTATTATTTTCAATAAATAATACTTTAAACATTTGTACCTTCTCTTAACTTTTTTATAACTACTTAAAAAGATGGTTTAATGTTTCAAAAATAACGGGTGAAATCTAATTTATCTCCAAATTTAAAAAAAACAATAGAGCCTCAATAAATTAATTTTTTTTACTAAAATCTCTAATTCCTTTTTAGTCGACACATAGCTTTTCTTTTATCATACTTTCCTATATCTTATTGTCATGAGTATTAAGGTTCTCTGTATAGGAGAAGTTGTTGGGAAAGCAGGTATTTTTTGCCTAAAGAAACTACTTCCAGAAATAAAAAAAGAAGAAAATATTGATTTTGTTATCGCAAATACAGAAGGTGTCACAGGCGGATTCGGTATTGGAAAAAATCATTCAATATACATGCGAAAACTCGGAATAGACTGCCAGACACTTGGAGAAAAAGGGTTTTACAAAAAGGATCTTGTTGAGCATATAGTAAAAGCTCCATACATTCTTAGACCAGCAAATTATCCACCGGGTGCACCAGGAAGAGGCTGGAGATTATATGACTGCGGAGATAAAAAAATTGGAGTGATATCCATGCTGGGACAATCAGGTTTTTCAAGAACACACCTGAGCAACCCCTTTACCTACGCACCAGATCTTGTGTCTAAATTAAATGTAGATGCAGATATAATTATAATGGATTTTCATGCTGCCACTACTGCTGAAAAATATACTATGTTTCACCTGCTTGACGGTAAAGCTTCAGCAGTTATCGGAACACATACAAAGGCATTAACAGCTGATGAACAAATTTTCCCAAAAGGAACTGCAATAATTGGAGATACAGGCCGGTGCGGAAGCATTGAATCTGTTGGAGGCCTTGCTCCAAAAATCGAAATTGAAAAATTTCTGACTCAAATACCAGAACGTTCTAGCGATACAATGAAACGTCCAGAATTGCAAGGTGCTATTATAGAATTTTCTGATGATGGAAAAGCAACTTCCATCAAAAGAATAAGAAAAGAATGCAGTGAGGCGGTTGATGACAGAGACAGCAGCAGTAATTGAAGTTAAAGATGATGTCGCTATTTTAGCATGCCCAGACAGTGAAAGCTGTAGTTCCTGTGCCGCGCACGGGATATGTGGAGGCGCTAAAGACAGACAGTTTGAAGCATTCAATATTAATCAAATAAATCTTGAGAAAGGGGATGTCGTAGAAGTTCTTTTACCAACAGGAAAAACTATTGGCGCGGCTTTTATGGTAATGCTCTTTCCATTAATTCTATTTCTATTATTTTTTGGAGCAACGGGTCTAATACTTGAAAATCCGGAAGAAGGTGTAAAAGTACTATCAGGTGTAGTGGGACTTGCCGCAGGCTTTGGAATAAACCTTCTTCTAAACAGAAAACAGAAAAAGAAAAACCTGCCGCAAATTATAAAAAAATTATATTAAGCTTTCTCAGCAACAACTTCGGAAATCTTACCTGCTATCTGATTAAGAGGAAGTTGATACTGTACATATCCTGCGTCATGAGCAACCTTAGGCATTCCGTAAACAATACAGCTTTCTTCATCCTGGCCAATAGTAATAGCACCCTTGTTATAAAGAGTTCCTATTTCGCGAGCACCGTCACGTCCCATACCTGTCATTATTACAGCAAGAACATTGGAACCATAGGCATTTGAAGCGGAAGAAAACAAGACATCAGCTGAAGGCATATGGCCACTCACTGGATCAGAATCTTCTAGATGAGCTACAACTGCAAGCTTTTTTCGTTCGATCTTAAGATGAGCACTCCCCGGAGCTATTAAAACTCTTCCAGCCTTTAGAAGATCGCCTTCTTCTGCCTCTTTAACATCGAGAGGACAAATACGATCAAGACTTCTGGCAAACTCTTTGGTAAAACCAGCTGGCATATGCTGAACAACCAAAACAGGTACTTTAAGATTTTTGTCAATATCTTTAAAAACTTCTCTTAAAGCGTTAGGCCCGCCTGTAGAAATTCCAATAACAACAAGTTCAACCCTATTGGTTATTGTACGAGATTTATTTGCAGGAGGGAAATTATACATATTTGCGGCTGTAGGAGGAGCCGGTCTTGAAGGCTGATAAGTTTTTGTCCTTACAGGAGCTGCAGGTTCTTTTACACTAACCCCAGAAGTTGTTTTCCTATAAAAATCATCTCTTTTAGGAAGACCTTTATAATTCTTTCCGTAAGCAAGAAGCGTTTTAACTATTGAATCTGCAATTTCATCAAGATGGAGGGTGTTTGTATCTGAAGGCTTCATTATAAAGTCTGAAGCACCTAAAGAAAGTGCTTCCATTGTAACCTCAGCACCCTTTTTAGCAAGCGATGATAAAATAACAACAGGAACGTCTATTCCTCGTTTTTTACGTTCTTTAAGAAACTCAATGCCGTTCATTTCCGGCATCTCAAGATCTAAAACAATAATATCAGGATTAAGCCTTGGTAATTTCTCAAGAGCAAATCGACCATTCATAGCTTTTCCAGCTAAACAAAGCCCATCCGCCCCTTCTATTATTCTACCTATTAAATTACGCATTAAAGCAGAGTCATCACATACTAGAACTGATATATCGTTACCCAAATAGTCCTCCCGGTAATATCAAAACAGAAAATTATTTAAATTTTCTATACAAGCAAGCCCAATCAGTTTTTAGGAATTCAAACTCCGTTTTCATACCAAAAAGAGATTCTGAATGCCCAATGAACAAATAAGAATGATTATTCATTGATTTCCAGAATTTATCTATTACAGCCTGTTGAGCAGCTTCGTCAAAGTATATAATAACATTACGGCAAAACACAAGATCTAGATTATTTTGACCACTATCATATTTAAGATTATGATAGTCAAATTTTACTTTATTTCTTATTTCATCAATAACTTTATAACCATTATCTTTTTTCTCAAAATAACGACTGAGATATCTTTCTGGAACACCATTCATCCTGTTCTCAGGATAAAACCCTTCCTTTGCTGTCATAAGAGACTGAAGGCTTAAGTCGGAAGCAGTTACTTCAAAATTAAAACCAGGAGGAAGAAGCTCTTTCATAACCATAGAAAGAGAATAAGGCTCCTCTCCAGTTGAACAGCCAGCACTCCATAATCTTATTGTTTTGTTTCCAGTAGCTTTTTTATGCTCAATAAGATCCGGAATAACATAATTCTCAAAAGTTTGAAAATGCGCGGTATTTCTAAAAAACCTTGTAAGGTTTGTTGTCACAGAATCAAGAAGAACCTTCAGTTCCCCTTCGTTACTCTTTATGTAACGATAATATTCTGCAGGTGTCTCAATATTCATCTTCCGGAGACGATCTTTTAGTCGACTTTCAAGTATAGTCGCAT
>JAQQAK010000128.1 GCA_028527945.1 Spirochaetaceae bacterium | reverse complement strand
TGTTTTGATTTCTTTCATGAAATCAGAAAGCAGAGGAACACAGGCATTAGCAAAAAGATAACATCCGTATTCAGCAGTATCGGAAATAACCTTGTTCATTTCAAATAATTTCTTTCTGCTTATAAGGTTAGCAATAAGAGGAACCTCATGAAGTGATTCATAATAAGCTGATTCCGCCTTAATTCCTGAAGCTGTCATAGTTTCGAATGCAAGCTCAACACCGGCCTTAACCATGGCAATCATCAAGATTCCATTATCAAAGAATTCCTGCTCTGAAATTTCCATATCACCTGCTGGAGTTTGTTCAAATGCAGTTTTACCTGTTTCGTCTCTCCATTTTAGAAGATTAGCATCACCGTTTGCCCAGTCTGCCATCATTGTAGAAGAAAATTCTCCGGTAATAATATCATCCATATGCTTCTGGTAAAGATCTGCCATTATTTCTTTCATTTTCACAGAAAGTTCATTTGCTTTGATCTTTGCTGGATTTGAGAGTCTATCCATCATGTTGGTAATACCGCCATGTTTCATGGCCTCTGTGATTGTTTCCCAACCAAACTGGATAAGCTTTGAAGCATAACCTGGTTCAATTCCTTCTTCTACCATCTTGTCAAAGCAGAGAAGGCTTCCTGTCTGGAGCATTCCACATAGAATAGTCTGCTCACCCATAAGGTCTGACTTAACTTCAGCGACAAAAGATGAACCAAGAACTCCTGCTCTGTCTCCGCCTGTTCCGCAGCAATACGCCTTTGCGATTTCCATACCGTCACCGTTAGGATCGTTTTCAGGGTGAACAGCGATAAGTGTTGGAACACCAAAACCTCTTTTGTATTCTTCACGAACTTCAGAGCCAGGTGATTTAGGTGCAATCATTACAACAGTAATGTCTTTTCTAATCTGCATGCCTTCTTCAACAATATTGAATCCATGAGAGTAAGATAATGCTGCTCCCTTTTTCATAAGAGGCATTATAGTTTGAATTACGTTGCTGTGCTGTTTATCTGGTGTAAGATTTGCAACCAAATCTGCTTGAGGAATCATTTCTTCATGTGTTCCTACAGCAAAGCCATTTTCACTGGCATTAAGAAAAGACTGTCTTTTCTCATCAATAGCGCCTTTTCTAAGTGCGTATGATACATCAAGGCCTGAATCTCTAAGGTTTAGTCCCTGGTTTAGTCCCTGCGCACCGCAGCCTACAATTACAATTTTTTTTCCTTTGAGTTTCTCAACACCTGAGAACTCAGACTTATCCATAAAGTAGCAAGTGCCAAGTTGTTTTATCTGTTCTCTAAGTAGTATTGAATTAAAATAATTCATATATATATCCTTGAAAAATGATTTATGAAAGAATATAACTGTTATCAGCAGATGTCAACCTTGCGGATATTGCAAATATATCTATGGAATGTTGCAATAAATGCAAGATGAGAGGGATTAATAAATGCCGAAAAAACAATACATTTTTGAGCTTAAAAACGCTGATGTAATAATAAAAGATAAGTACATTCTCAAAAATATAAATATTAGTATAAAAAAAAATGAGATTACAGGAGTTTATGGAGCAAATGGAAGCGGCAAGACGCTTTTATCAGATGTTATAGGTGGGAAAAGAAAACTCGATAATGGCGAACGTGTTTTTATTCCTGGTGCAAAGGTCTCGGTTGTATCATCTATAGAGCAACAACGAATGTTGGAACGAGATCGTTATAATGATGATTCTGAGTTTATCGGAAAAGAAGATCCGGGGCGAAGTGTCAGAACTATTTTGGGATTAGCTAAGAACGAAAAGTTTGACTCAAAAGTAGAGCAGCTTATAAAAACGTTGCAAATTGAACATATTCTTGACCGAGGAATTAAATATTTATCAACAGGTGAGTTTAGAAAAATGATGATAGCTGATGCTGTCATAAAAAATGCGGATATAATTATTCTTGATGATCCTTATACAGGACTTGATCGTGAAAGCAGAAAGAAACTTATTTTGTTAATAAATGAATTAAAAGAATTATATTCAATCATTGTTGTAAGCGGAAGACTGGAGGATATGCAGAACTGTGAACGATATTTTTTACTTGAAGGTGGACAGCTTTCTGAATATCAGACAAATGATGACTTAAAGAAAAAAGTTGAAGCTGTTAATGCTAATTCAGTCAAACTAAAAGAACCTGAAAACTTTTTAGAAAAAAAAGAAATTTTGAAAGAAGAGCTTATTCGACTGGATAAAGTTTCTATGTCATACTACGGTGAAAAAATTCTTACAGATATAAGCTGGAGCGTTGTCTCTGCAGAGCATTGGCAGATTATTGGACCAAATGGATCTGGAAAATCAAGTCTTATTAGTTTGATTAATGGAGACAGCCCTAAGGCCTATGGCCAAAACCTGTATTTATTTGGAAATAAGCGTGGAAGTGGTGAGACTGTTTGGGATATTAAACAAAAGATTGGTTTAGTCTCAGGAAGTCTTCAGAGAATGCATAGAAGCGGGCAAAATGTTTTAAGCATTGTCTTATCAGGATATTTTGATACCATAGGACTTTATGATAAACCCACACCTATTCAGATAAATTACGCAAAAACTCTCTGTGAGGATTTTGGCCTGGAAGATATTATTCAGACAGATTTTGATAAATTGTCTGAAGGTTTAAAACGTACTGTTTTGATTATAAGAGCCTTAATTAAGACTCCTAAACTTCTTATTCTTGATGAGCCTTGTCAGGGGCTTGATGACCATAATTCATCATTTATTGTTAAAACTGCATCGAATATAATAAAAAGCACAACTACAACACTCATATATGTAAGCCATGATCCATACTACCAGATGGATGGTATTAACAAGACTCTTAATCTTGTTCCGCATAAGGATGGTGGTTATACAGGTGAAATAAAGCTAAATTAGCCTCATGTACCAAAATATGGGGCTAATATTAAAAATAAGTTTTTAAAGTTTAAAGAGATTGTGCAAGAATCAGTTTATAGAGGCTCTTTCAAAACTCAGGAAGTTCTGAAAGAGGAGCTATAATTAAAAGTGTTTGCAATTATAAAATTTGTCTTAAACAGTAAGATTTCAGATTCCACCCGCAATCTTTTATAGCTTAAATTTATTAAATTAAAAATTATTACCGCAATTATAGAGCCTTAAAACTTATAAACAGAGATAAAACTCTCTGACTTTTGATATTAACTAAGCAAAACAAAAATATTTTTTTTCTAAATAAAAAATTTCAGATTCCGAATATAAGAACGAGGTATAGTCTAATGAGTATAGAGACATTAAGTACTGAGCTTGCGCTCTTGATGGAGAAAGAGACTGAATTACTCAATCAGGTTAGTAAGGAAGAAGAAAATCTTCAGAAAGCTATAAGAGACGGTAGTTGGGACTCTATGGAAGAAACAATAAATGTTTTAAGTCCACTATCAAGTTCT
>JAQQAK010000127.1 GCA_028527945.1 Spirochaetaceae bacterium | reverse complement strand
GTTGTTTCTTCTCCATATATACCTCTAATTATGATTAGCTAAGAGTAAAACATATTCTTAGATATTAAAACAAGTGGAAAAGTTTATTTCAAAACTTCATATTAAAATAACAGAGTTAGTAAGAGGCTCTATTGACTATTTTTTTCCATTCGCCAATAATTCTCTTATACTTTCATTTACAGGATGAATTCATGAACAAGCATAGAACCTTTTTTCTTGGTTCTGTAGCGATCGCGTGGACTATTACGTCAGTAGTAATGAGCGCGACGTGCGGGATCTATCATGCGCAATCATTCAGTCCTTCCATTGTGTTCTTTCGCGTCCTTTTGATTGGGATAATTTTTTTACTCCCTTTTCTTTTAGTCGGCTTTTTGTTTAGTAAGGCATATAACAGAAAATTTACAGACAATCAGGCAAATGATTTGGAATCAGTTGGCAGGCTGCCTCTGAAATTCTTCGGCACTTTTATCATTATTCTTGGATTATATGTTTTTTCGATATATCTGTTTCGAGATTTTACCTGCATAGAGCCTTCGCTTATAAAATGGCTTGCAGGAGTTCTTATTTGTTGGGGATTTCTTTGTAATGCCAGCATCTATCAGTTAACAGAAAAAATAAATCTGTATTTTCTATATGATAAAAAGATAGTCGTTTTTCCGGAAAAACTCAGAAAAAGCAGAATGGTGTCAAAAACCATAATAATTCCTACACTGATATCCTTTCTTTTCTTTTTATACACTGCAGCCTCTATAATTATTGTCCACCGAAGGTTTGGAACTCTTGAGACTTTGTCCAGAGAAGTCTTTTGGAAAAACTTCCTGCTTTTTATGATTTATTTCATTTTTACTCTTTTACAAACATGCAGCTGGGCAGGAAATATTAAAAGATCAAGTTTACTAATTATTGGCCGCCTTGATGAGCTGGTTTCTGCTGATAAGGATCTGCGTGGAAGGGTTTATATACACTCAGTTGATGAGCTTGCAAGTATATCCGGTTTGATGAACGAATTTACAGACGGGTTATCTGGTAATATAGAAGAAATCAAAGCAGTTGAAAAAAAACTTTATAGCCTTGGTGATAAACTCGCTTCAAGCAGTGAAGAATCTTCGGCAGCGGTTAATAGGCTAAATAGTGATATGCTAAGGATTAATGAAAAATCAAGGGCTCAGCACTCAAGTATTCATGAAACATCAACTGCTGTTGAACAGATTACCTGTAATATTGATTCATTGAATAAGCTAATCTCTGAACAAGCCGGTAGTGTGTCACAGGCCTCGTCAGCTATAGAAGAAATGGCCGGAAATATAACCTCCATACATAATTCAGTTAGCATTATGGCTGAAGAATTTAAAAAGCTTTCAGATATATCAGGTAATGGCGCGGATGTTCAGAATAAGGCATATGAAAGTGTCATCAGCATAGCTGACAAGGCTGAAGATCTTATTCAGGCAAATAGTGTTATTAGTTCAATAGCGGCTCAAACAAATCTCCTTGCTATGAATGCCGCAATTGAGGCCGCGCACGCGGGGGAGGCTGGAAAAGGTTTTGCTGTAGTAGCGGATGAAATTCGTAAACTGGCTTCTGACTCAGCCGCAAATTCAAAGGCTATAAAGATTTCTATTACAGAGGTTCAGGAGGGAATAAAGAATGTTGTAGAAACTTCTGAGATCTCAAAAAAGGCCTTTGGCCGGGTTGATGAGCAGATTGATTCAACAAATAGTCTTGTTTCAGAGATAGACTCTACCATAGCTGAACAGCAGGAAGGAACCAAGCAGATTCTCGATGCTCTTTCTAAAATAGGCGACATTACTTCACAAGTTATAACTGGTGCTGCAGATATGGGAGAAGGCAGTCAGAAGATCCTGAACGAGACAGCAGAGTTAAAACAGAATGCTGATGTTGTTTCAACCAGTATCGAATCTATGACAAATGGACTTTCAGAGCTTTCTGTTGAAGTTCAACTGGTAAAAGAAACCGCGGAAGAAACCAATCAGGCAATAAATGATATAAATGAAGCTGTTGATCATTTTAAGGTTTAGGCGATAGGCTTTTTAAGAATCTGAAATATTTGTTTCCTAATCCTGAACAACAACCTTTGCATGTAAAAGCCTGAGGTATATTATGTGATAGAGGTTTTTTGATGCGGTATACTACCATTGATTACAGAAAGCGTGTTTTTAATGCAATGAATTATATAAGCAAAAATATAAAGCGAGACCTTTCGCTGGAAGAGATCGCTTCTGCCGCGTCTTTTTCCATGTACCATTTTCATAGAATTTTCAAGGCGGTGACAGGTGAGACTGTTGCCGACTTTACAAGAAGGCTTCGTCTTGAGACAGCGGCAAACCAGCTCTTTGGTCAATCTTTCAATATAACAGAAATAGCAATGGATTGCGGTTTTTCAAGCTCACAGAATTTTGCGCGTGCGTTCCGCCAGAATTTTGGAATGAGCCCATCAGAATACCGAGCCAGCCAACTTAGGAGGGGGGAATGGGTTCTCTCTGCCAATGATTTACCTAAAAACAGGAATGTTAATATTGACGCGGAAATAAAAGAACTTCCTGAGTACACTGTCGCGTATGTACGCAGGCTTGACCCTTATAATACGGAGACTTGCGCGCCAGCCTTTGCTGAGCTTACAGCCTGGGCCGCGGGTAGGGGATACATTCTTCCGGGGAAGGTACTTGCAATCTATTGGGATAATCCAGAGGTAACCCCACCAAAGCGGTGTCGTTTTGATGCCTGTATTATTGTTCCGGACGGAACACCTTCTGATGATCAGATCTTTACTCAGAAGCTGAGTGGAGGTCTTTACGCTGTCTGTCACTTTGAGTTAAGTCCTGAAAATATTGCTCAAGCCTGGGAAGATACCTTCATCTGGATTTGCAATAATGGGTGCGAATGTAGTTATACCCCCGGTTATGAATTATATCTTAACAATGCAGCTGATCACCCCGAAGGCAAATGGATTTTTGATATCTGTATACCGCTTAAGACTGAAATGTAGCAAGATCTGAAACGTCAATGTTAGGGAAGAGCTGTTTTGAAGTGGTTATAGTGATCTTATATAGCAAGGTTGTTTAATACTTAAAGGCAGACATCATAAATTGGTGCTTTGCTTCGCGGGCGTTGGCTAATCCACTTAGAGGGGGGGACTCCGGTTTTTTTCTTAAATAGTCTCGAAAAATAATATTGATCCTCAAACCCTAAACGAAATGATATTTCTTTTATGCTATCGCTATCATTTTCTAATAATTTCTTTGCCTTATTTATTTTTATATTAATGAAATATTGATAAGGAGTCATTCCTGTATATGATTTAAAGATTTCAGAGAGGTAGGTTGTGCTTATACCTATTTCATAGGCAACTGTTTCAATATCTATGAATTGGTCTATGTTAGAATTGAATATATGTTTTGTTTTTTCAACAATTTCGTGAGATCGTGAATGCTGTTTTTCAATTTTTGCATAGCTGAGAGTTTGTGCGAGAAGCATCATTATTTGAGCACCTGCTCTATATTGATAAAGAGGTTTCTGTTCATTAACTTCTTCAAAGATAGAATTAAATATGCTTAGTAATGAACTGTGAAAACCTATATGGTAAATTGGATTATCAGGTTGCAAGATTTTTTCTTCTACTAATTTATCAACATAAGCGCCTTGAAAGCCTATCCAATATTCTGTCCATCCTGTATCAGGTTTAGGTTTGTATGAATGCTTTATATTAGGAAATAAAAAGAAGATGGAACCAGCGGCTACATTGTATTTTTCATTATTCGAAATAAAAGTACCTTTCCCATTGGTTATATAGACGATCTGATATTCGTTAAGTATTCTTCCTGTGGCAACACTATTAAATTTCTTAGGGTGATGATCTTTATGCGGAGGATAGTTGATATTGGGGCCTATCTTGTTACTTCCCACATCTGTACAGTATATCTGCCATTTTTCATCATCATCGCTAAATGTAATATAGCGAGTATAGTGTACATCATGCATATCTCTAATTATATGTTCACGTAGTGTTTTTGTCTATCAAACTAATTTTATTTTGATAATGTCCATTACTTTAAAATTTTTGTCCATTTCGGGATAAAAAAAGTCATGGGATAATGTTTTATAAGGAAATTGATATGCAAAGAGTTGGTTTTGTTATGCAGCTTAAAAATGGCTGTGGGGAAGAATACAAAAAGCGTCATAATGAAATATGGCCGGAATTAAAGGCTTTATTATCTGAATCTGGAATATATGATTATACAATTTTCCTTGAAGAGTCTACTGGAAAACTTTTTGCTATCCAGAAAACATCAACAGGGAACAGGGCTGATAGTATCGGTGATAAAGCTATTGTAAGAAAATGGTGGGACTTTATGGCTGATCTAATGGAAGTTAATAATGATAACTCTCCTGTATGTCTCCCTCTAAGTGAAGTTTTTCATTTGGATTGATTAGTTCTATAGCAAGCTGGCTTAAAAGATGTGCATATTTTAACATTTATTTTGGAGTTCTTTGATGAGTAATGAGAAAATAAGAATAGGATTGTACGGCATCGGATTAAATACATATTGGGCGCAATTTGATGGTCTACATGAGAGGTTGTTAGGATATCAAAAGTATATAGCTGAAAGAATGGAAGAATATTCTATATCTGTTATTGATGCAGGTATAGTTGATAATCCAGTATCGGCAAGAGAAACTGCAGAGATTTTTAAAGAAAAAAGAGTCGAAGCTATATTCTTATTTATTTCTACATACGCGCTTTCCAGTACGGTTTTGCCTGTTGTGCAGCAAGTTGGAGTACCTGTTATTGTTCTTAATATTCAACCCGTTTCAAGGATTGATTATTCAAGTTTTAATTCCATAAATGACAGAGGAGATAAAACTGGTGAATGGCTTGCGCATTGTCAGGCATGTTCTGCTCCTGAAATAGCCTGCGTTTTTAATAAGGCAGGAATTGATTACCATCAGGTTACTGGCTATCTGAAAGAAGATTATGTTTGGAATGAAATTGGTGGCTGGATAAAAGCTTTTAAAGTAAAGATGTCTTTGCGGAATTCAAGATTTGGTATTCTTGGTCATTATTATGGTGGGATGCTTGATGTTTATTCTGACATAACAATGCTTTCAAGTGTTTTTGGTATACATTTTGAAATTTTAGAAATGTGTGAACTTAAAAAATATAGGGATGAAATAGAGTCCTATGAATTGGAAGCAAAGCTTCGTGAGTTTAATGATGAATTCATCGTTTCAAAGGATTGCGAAGATTATGAAATAAAAAGAGCCGCAAAAACTAGTTGTGCACTTGATAGACTGGTCAAAAAAAATGAACTTGGAGCAATGGCTTATTATTATGAAGGTGTAGATGGTAACGATTACGAGGATATTGTAACTTCTGTTATTGCTGGTAATACCTTGTTGACAGGGAAAGGGATTCCAATAGCTGGTGAATGTGAAATTAAAAACTCTGTTGCAATGAAAATCCTGGATCTTCTTGGAGCTGGGGGATCTTTCTCTGAGTTATATGCTATTGATTTTGATGATGATATCGTTATGTGGGGACATGACGGCCCCGCACACCCTATGATAGCAGAAGGTGGAGTAGGGCTTGTACCTCTTTCTGTTTATCATGGAAAGCCAGGGAAAGGGCTTTCTATTCAGATGAGTGTAAAGCATGGGCCGGTTACTCTCCTTTCAGTTGTTCAAGGTGTTGGTGGGGAGACTTTTCTACTGTTCGCTGAAGGTGAATCAGTTGCTGGACCAGTACTTGAAATAGGAAATACAAATAGCAGGTATAAATTTCCTATTTCAGCAAGAGCTTTTGTAAATAACTGGACAAAAGCAGGTCCTTCTCATCATTGTGCCATAGGAGAAGGGCATCTCGGAGATATAATTGAAAAAATTGCGAATATACTTAGGATTAAATTCATAAAAATATGCTGATCGTAAAAAAGTTAATCATTATATAGGTTTTTCGGATACAATTATTATTCTTTAGGAGGTAAAGATGAAGAAGGTAATGGTTATAACGGCAGTTTTGTTGCTTATGGCAAACTTTGCTTTTGGCAATGGACAACAGGAATCAGCTGGGGATGATGAAATTATTATAGGTTTTAATAATGGTTCCACAACTGTAGATTTCTTAAGAATTGTTGGTGAAAGTATGGAAAGAGCCGCAAAAGAGAACGGTGTTAAACTGCTTGTTGCTGAGTCAAATTTTGAGGTTGAAAAAATCCTTCCAAATGTGGATAACATGCTTGTTCAAGGGGCAGATATCATCGTTGATTTTAATGTAAACGCAGAAGTCGGAGGTAGTCTTGTTGATTACTGCGGACAACAGGGTGTCCCTGTTATTGGTATTGATGTTGAATATGTTAGTCCTAGTGGTGAGAAAGCATGGTTTTTCGGAGCTGATAATCAGAGAGCAGGAGAAGTCGCAGGTACAGGTTTAGCTGTTGCAATAAATGAGGATTGGAATGGTGAAATAGATAAACTTCTTTTATTTTGGAATTCTGAGAATGGACCATTGGTTAAGAAACGATTATCCGGAATGTATGATGGTATCAGGAATGCAGGAATAAGTCTTTCAGAGGATAATGTTGAATATATAAATGTAACTGGAGGATCTGACACCACATTGGCTGCTAATAATAAAATGACTGATTGGTTAACCGCACATCCAGATTTACATAGAATTGCTGTTGGGGCTGTGAATTGTGAAACTGGTCATGGTGTTTTTTCAGCTGTACAAACAACAGATAGAGATGGAGATGTCCTTCTTGCTACGAACAATAATTCAGGACAAACTTTAGCCGCATTTGAACAGGGGCAAAACTGTTGGTTAGGTGGAGTTGCATATTATCCAAATAGATATGGTGATTATATAATCCCTCTATGTATTAAGATTTTAAATGGCGAAAATCCCAGTAAAATACAGACTATGGAGCATGAATTCCTTACAAGGGATGATGTTGATAAAATTAAACAGGAAAATGGAATGAAATAGATTCATCCCTTTCTAAAATCAGGCTGGACCTGAAAAATCCGGTCTGATTTATTATATGGAAACTAACTATGAGTAATGGATATATACTTCAGATGAAGAAGGTTGTAAAACAATTCCCTGGAGTTTTGGCGCTGAACAATGTTGATTTAGAAGTCTCTAAAGGAGAAGTTCTTGCTCTTATTGGAGAAAATGGTGCAGGAAAGTCAACGTTAATGAAAGTATTATCTGGAGCTTTGCAACTTGATGGCGGAGAGATAATATTGGATGGACATCTTGTCCCTCCTGATACAATTCCTAAGGCTCGAATAGATTTAGGAATTGCAATTATTTATCAGGAATTGAATTATCTAAATGAAATGACGATAGCTGAGAATCTTTTTATAGGGAGGGTTCCATTAAAAGGGGTTTTTAGGCAGGTTGATTATAAAGAAATGGCTAATACAGCAAGAAAACTTCTTTCTTCGTTTAATCTTGAATATGATCCTTTTACAAAAGTAAAAAAACTGAATGTGGCTGAAAAGCAGATTATTGAAATTTTAAGAGCTGTATCAAGAGATGTTAAAGTTTTGATTATGGATGAGCCAACATCTTCATTGAATGAGATTGAGGCAAAACAACTTTTTGTGTTTATTAATAAGCTTAAAGAAAGAGGAGTTTCAATTATTTATATTTCTCACAAATTAGATGAAGTTTTTAGTATCGCGGATAGAGTTCAGATAATGCGTGA
>JAQQAK010000126.1 GCA_028527945.1 Spirochaetaceae bacterium | reverse complement strand
AATGATTCTCCTATAGGAGATTTAATGACTTTTCATGATGAACAACTAGAAAACGGACCTTCATATAAGTTCACTCATCCAATGTACAGATTTAAATCTTTTAAGGCTTCAGGTTACAAAGAAATAAAACCTCTTTTAAAGAAAAGACTTGAAAATGGTAAAATATGTACAGATCTACCCAAAATTAAGGTAATTAGAGAGAATGTAATTTCAGACATCAATAAGCTTGACAGGACATATAAACGACTAATCAATCCACATATTTACAAGGTTTCTCTTTCAGACTCTCTTGCAGAAGTTAAGTTCAGGATGCTTGATGAACACGCTGAAGCAAACGGAAAATAATTCAGTTTTTATAATCGCTGAAATTGGGACGTCTCATAACGGAAGCCTTACCCGCGCAGAAGAATTAATAAGAAGTGCCGCAGAGTCTGGAGCCAACTGTGTAAAAACTCAAATTGTATTCGCAGACGAAATAATTCATCCAGAAACAGGTGAGGTAAAACTTCCAGGCGGTAATATCAGATTATATGATAATTTTAAAAAACTTGAGCAAGACTTTGATTTTTATCAAAAACTTAAAGAGATTACTGAAGAATATGGGCTTGAGTTTTTAGCATCTCCTTTTGGACAGAAAAGCCTTGACTGGCTCTTAAAATTAAACTGCAAACGAATAAAAATTGCATCTCCAGAGCTTAACCACTTTCCCCTATTAAAAGATTCAGCTACATCTGGAAAAGAAATAATTCTATCTACCGGTGTATCATTATTATCAGATATTGAAGCAGCATTAAAATCCTTGACAAGTGCAGGCTGTGTAAAAAATAATATATCACTTCTTCACTGCATAACATCATACCCTGCGCCTGAAGAAGAATATAATCTTTTAATTTTAAAAACCCTTTCTGATAAATTTCAAATAAGGTGTGGAATCTCTGATCATAGTAAAAACCCGCTTTTAGTACCGCTCACATCCGTTTATACTGGCTCGACAATTATCGAAAAGCATATAACCCTAAAGAAAGAGGATGGAGGCCTTGATGACCCTATAGCGCTGGAACCCGAAGAGTTCAAGCAGATGTGTGAAGGAGTCAGAGCAATAGAAAAACTTCAAAAAGAAGAACAGTTTAATTTTCTAATAAAGAAATTCAACGATGAAAAAATTAAGAATATTTTAGGCAATGGCAAAAAGTTATTAGCAGAATCTGAAAAGGCAAACTATGGCCGTACAAACCGCTCAATTCATGCTCTTAATTCAATGAGCGCCGGAACTATATTAACCAAAAAAAATACAGCTATTCTACGAACTGAAAAAAAATTAAAACCAGGAATCCGTCCAGAATATTATGATTCACTTATTGGAAAAAAGATTATCAGAGATGTTAAAAATGGAGAGGGGATAAGATCTGAAGATCTTGGTATAAAAAAAGAGGGAATGAACTTCCCCCTTTAAATTCAAGTTATATTAGCATCGTGTACAACCTCTAAAGTTCTGACTTATCTAATATAAAATACTATTCTTTATATTCAACAACTTTAATACTTTCAGCAATTTCTGCTTCAAGTAAAGCTATTTGTTCCTTTATTTTTACAACAGTTTCATCTAATGGAATTATAGCACTGTCATTAGAACCTCGAACCTTAAACTCAACTCCACCTTTATCAAGAGAACGTTTACCAACAGTAAGACGAATAGGAACACCAATAAGATCAGCGTCATTAAATTTTGTACCGGGGCTTTCTTTTCGGTCATCAAGAAGAACCTCAACCCCTGCGGCCTGAAGCTCTTCATAAATCTTCTCAGCAGCATTCTCTGCATCAGGACTCTTCTTATCCTGAAGAAGAACCATGTGAACCTGAAACGGTGCGATTGTGATAGGCCATATTATACCGTAATTATCATGATGCTGTTCTACGACACAAGAAAGAAGTCGTCCGACACCAATACCGTATGAACCCATAATAACAGGTTGTAGCTTTCCTTTCTCATCCTGATAATTCACATTCATTGATTCAGAATAACGAGTTCCAAGTTTAAAAATATTTCCAACTTCAACTGCTTTTTCAGCATCAAGAGTTTTTCCACAAACAGGACATCTAAACCCAGCTTCTGCCGCAACAATATCTGTAACAAGATCAGCCTTAAAATCACGTCCACAATTAAGATTTAAAAGATGAAAACCTTCTTCATTAGCTCCGCCAACAAGATTAGGCGCCTCCGCTGCAAGATCATCAACTACAACGTAAGCTCCTTTTACTCCTACGGGAGATCCAAACCCTGGAACCGCGCCAACTGCTGTTATTTCGTCAACATGCGCAGGTCGTAAATCTTTAGCGCCCACAGCATTTTGAAGCTTAGTTTCGTTTAGAGTCATATCTCCTCTAACAATTGCAAGAATAAACTTCTCTGTTTCGGTTTCATTATTTTCCTGTATTGTAGCCACCATAAAAACAGCCTTAGCTGTCTTACTTGCCGGAATCTTTAAAAAGTCAGCAAGTTCATCAATTGTTTTACAATCAGGTGTTTCAATTTTTTCTACTGGCTTAAGTTCTTCTTCTACAATCTCAGGTTTCTTAAATTCAGCGACCTGCCTGTTAGAATTATATCCGCAGCTGTCACAGAAAATTATCGTGTCCTCTCCTATCGGAGTGAGATACATAAACTCATGAGCAATTTTTCCGCCCATCATTCCTGTATCAGATTTTACTGCAAGAACATCAAGGCCGCAGCGATTAAAAATATTAAAATAACTCTGGTAATGAGCTCTATACTGTTTATCAAGACCTTCCCAGCTAGTATCAAGGCTGTATGAATCTTTCATTTTGAACTCACGAACCCTTATAAGCCCAGCTCTTGGACGAGGATCGTCTCGCCATTTTGTTTGTATGTGGTAAACAAGTTGAGGAAGTTCTTTATAAGATCTTACATATTTCCTTGCTAAATCACAAAGAGCTTCTTCATGAGTCATTGCAAGAACCATATCATGATCTTTTCGGTCTTTAAGCTTAGTTAACTCGGAACCAATCTGATACCAGCGTCCCGACTCCTGCCAGATATCTGCCGGCAAAACAACAGGCATAGTAATTTCCTGAGCCCCAATCATTGCCATTTCGTCATGAAGAATTCTTTCAATTTTATTCAAAACCCTTCTGGCAAGCGGTAAATACGAAAAAAGCCCGGCAGCAACCTGATGAATATATCCTGCTCTAACAAGATACTGATGCGAAACGGCCTGAACATCAGAAGGTGCTTCTTTCAGTGTATGACCAAAAATTCGAGAAAAACGCATTAACTAACTCCTTATGAAAATACCAGCCACTTACTTTAATTATATTGATAGGTGGAGTTTTTCTTGAAAGATAATCTCATATTTTTGGATTAATTTCAACGCAGAAAGATTTTATGAACTGGGCGAATCTTAGGTATTACAAAATTTTACATGATTTTATTTTTTATCAGGCATAATTTATTTCAACTAAAAAAGGCTATATTTCTTTTTGCTCTTCATAGACTTCGAGGATTTCAGGAATACACATTTTAAAAGCTTCAAAGACTTCTGGATCAAAACTATCTTTCATTTCATTTTCCATAACATTCAACGCTACATCCACTGTCCAAGCATCTTTATATGGCCGCTTTGATGTTAAAGCATCAAAAACATCAGCTACAGAAACTATCCGGCCTGCAAGAGGAATACTTTCCCCCTTAAGCCCTAGAGGATACCCTTTACCATTAAACTTCTCATGATGCCCTGCAATTATATCTACAGCAGTATTCATTAATGGCACAGGAATTATATTAAGAAGCGAACTATTCATTTTTTCTATAACTCGTTGTCCAATCATTACATGCTCTTCCATCTTTTTCTTTTCTGCTTTTGTAAGAATTCCCTCTTTTAATAAAATATTATCAGGAATGCCAACCTTTCCAATATCATGCAAAGGAGAAAAAAGAAGGATTTCACGCATAAAACCAGGATGCAAATGTTTAATATTTTTATGATAAGAATTAGCTATGATATAAGAATATAATGACATTCTGGAAATATGAGCAGCGGTTTCATTATCTTTTTCCTGCATTAAATCAACAAAAGCACTGGAAGTTTCAGAAACAACTTGCTGTATGAGATATTCAAAATATAAATTACTTTTATAAACTCCTACAATCCGATTAGCATATTTAACCATAGTTTCTGTATACGCTCCAGGATTTTTACTTGAAACAAATACAAAACCAAGACATTTATTGCTAAAGATAATGGGAAGCGTAATACTTGCCCTAATCCCCTCTTTTAATAATAGTTCAGAAGAAAGGGATATTTCTCTATCTTTGTGATACGAATCAAGATCCTGTATCATTCTGGGCTCAAACGTTTCAACAACATTACCAAGGCTTGTACTTTTAAGATACTCACTAAACCCAGGATTCAAATAACATTTGTCATAAGTTGTCTCAGCAGTCTCTGCAACAATTTTTCCAGTAGAAGATAAAAATGCCAATGCAATTCTGTCACAAGACATTCGTTCAAGAATATGTGAACGCATTTCATGAAGAAGCTCATCAAGACTTCCGTTTAACCCCTTTTCTTTGGGACTACGATTAAATATTATTTCTTTTGATAATTTTTGAAGATTATTATAAAGCCATTTTATCTCTATTATATTAGTCTCTTTGGAGGGGACTACCTCTACTTTTTCAAATCTTAATAACTTTTCGATATTACCTAACCCATCATTTACTTCTTTATTATATTTACTTATTGCGGAACTCATTAAAAATACAACAATAAGAAGGACAATACCTGCAGTAAAAAAAATTACAAGCATTAATACTACCCTAAAATAAAAATACCGGATGAAATTAGACATATTACTTCTAACACCCGGAATATAATTCTCAACCTTTAACAATAATAGATCTAAATCCTGATTATTATCAAAATGCGGAGGCTCTATTTCTACTTCCTGTTTAAGTAATGGATCAAGACGCGCATAAACATCTAAAAGTTGTTTATACGTCTTTGAAACTTTATAAGAAAGATGTCCATCACTTAAACGTAATTGAGCTAAATAATTATCTGCTGCTTCATAGAATTCTGCCGATGTACGATAAAAATTACCTGCTCTTGTATGTAACGCGATGATAGATGCTGCGGCCATTACACTGACGACAATAAAAACTATCATCGCAATTTTCAAATTTCTTGCACGCTGTTCTATGCTAATGTTCTTTCTCATGCCAGAGTATTATAAGAAATAGAACCCCTATTCGCAATAGTTTACGTAAACAAGGTTAAAAAGCGAAGCCTAGAAATCATATATTGAATATATGAAACCTAAAATATGCTTTTACTATTCAATCTCTTCTACAATTGTATCAAGTGTTATTTCTAACTTAGCAGCTTCTGCCAAATAATAATCTACCTGTTCATAGTCAAGCATATCTGATGAAATAAGCCCCTTTTGAGTAATTTTATCATTAACAAAAAGTTTAGTAAAAAGTGAGCCGCCTTGTCCTGTAAAATAGGTCTCTCCTGTTAAGCCGGACTTTTTAAAAGCATCTACACAACCAAGTGAATTTACGTAAGTTTCAACTCTTACCTTTTTACCATCTTTTTCTCCAAAAGCTTCTATAATCATTGCGCCACTATCATCAACAAGTCCGTCATCAAGAATTTCTTTAATTTCGTCATGGTACTTTGGCGCTGGAGGTGTAAGTTTTAGCGCGAGTTGCCTTGGAACAACCATTTGCCCATTGAGATCAACAGCTTCTTCAGAAAGCATTCCCATCCGATATAGATTTTCAGCAAAATCAATTCCATAACCACCATATTTAAAGTATACGTTTTTAACGCCCTTAAAAAAATTCGCAGAATTTAAACCCATTAAGACTGTTTCATCATGCGCATGCTCTACAAAGCGAATTGTTCTTCCAGTACCTTTGATTTCTCTTGTAACAGGAAGCTCAAAAGGACTTGATGCTGTAATCTCACCATTAATAAATGGAAATGCGTCATCAGCCATATCTGCATATGCAACTTCAGGAGACCACCAGAAAGGAATAAATCTTTTTGATTTAACACCTTCCCAAACAAACATATTTATCGTCTCACAGCTATCAAGATATCTTACCGCGTCTCTTGCAGCAACACATATAATTCCAGGAGCAGAACCAGTACTTATAATTGCAGTCTTTCCGATTGCCTTAAATTTCTCACTGGTCTCATTCAGCATTTGCTTTATACCGTCGACCCAATCTATACTGGGATCATCCCCTGCAGCAAAGTCCTGGTAATTTGTCTTTGCCTGTAATGCAGCTTCAATAACTGTTCTTGCAAAAGCCATTGGCAGAGCATTTACAATTAAATCGACACCTTCAGCTGCTTTCACTATATTTTCTATTTTAGTAGCGTCAATCTGCAGCGGTTTACCTTTTTTCAGCTGACTGGAAAGATCATTTACTGCATGTTCATCATAATCAGCACAGATTATTTCAGAAACATTCGGCTCCTCGTCCATTCTTTTTGCAACAGTACTCCCCTGTGCTCCAGAACCCAATATTAGTAATTTTTTCATAATACCACCAGATCGGAAGAGCG
>JAQQAK010000125.1 GCA_028527945.1 Spirochaetaceae bacterium | reverse complement strand
ATTGTTTGGAGTACGCCTTACAGAGATACTTTAACAAATATTTTAATGATAACAGCTACTTCTGCAATTGTAATAGATGACAAGAAGGTCGGCGTCGTAACAATTGATATAGGTTTATCAGAATTGTCGGAAATGATTTCAAGTCTTGGTTCTGAGGTATATGAAGGCGCAGAATTTTCATTATTGGATTCAAATGGATATTATTTATCAGGAAAGGATGAAGAAAAGATCGGCTCAAAGATAGATAAGCAGTTTGATGTGACAAAGCTCCAAATGTACAGAAATTCACAAAACTTAACAGTTAGCACTCCTATCAAGAATACAGGATTAATTTTAAGGCTGAAGGTTCCAATAGAAATAATTTCAAAACCTGTAAAAGATGGAATTATAAGCTCAATATTTATCACAATTGTCGTAGAATTAATTATAATTTTTTTAATGATTCTATTAGTCAGAAACATTATTATGAGTCCTATTAATAGGGTTCTGACAGTTCTTAAGGATGTTTCTGAAGGTGAGGGCGATCTATCACATCAGCTTGATGTAAATATGAATGATCAGATCGGTCTTATGGTTAAATATTTCAATCAAACTATTTCACAGATAAAGGACTTGATTGTTAATGTAGGAGATAAGAGCAAACAGCTGGATTTAATAGGAAGAAATCTTTCAGATGAAATGAATAATACTTCAGATTCTACAAGAGAAATTTCAGACGTAATTTACGTTATGAAAAATGAATTCTCACACCAAAAAGAGTTTGTTTTACAGTCTGAACTAACCGCAGAAAATATTAAAACTTCAGTTACTAATTTTAATAAAATGCTCAAAAAACAATCTGAGAGTGTAATGGAATCTTCTTCAGCGATTGAAGAGATGATGGCTAATATTGATTCTGTAACAAAAATACTCTCTTTAAATGTAGGAAATATAGAAAATTTAGTAAAAGCATCTGTTGACGGTAAAGCTGAATTGCAGCAGATGTCTGAAAGCATAGAAATTGTCGCGAAAGAATCTGATGGTCTTCTTGAAATAAGCAAAGTTATTCAGGGAATAGCCAGTCAGACTAATCTTTTAGCAATGAACGCGGCTATAGAAGCCGCTCATGCTGGAGAGTCCGGGAAGGGGTTTGCGGTTGTTGCTGATGAAGTTCGTAAACTTGCTGAATCTTCTGGGACTCAGGCTAAAACTGTGTCACAGGTACTTGTAAACATTCAAAGTTCTATTTCAAACATAAGTGATGTTACAGCAAGAGTTTTACAGCATTTTGAGTCTATAGCCGAGAAAATTGACAATGTATCTGTTCAGGAAGGGACCATCAGAAGCTCAATGGAAGAGCAGGCTGCAGGCAGCTCTCAGATAATAACTTCAGTAGAAAACTTACAGAATATATCTAATGAAGTCAGTGCCGATGCGTCTGAAATACTTAATGATACTGAAAAAATGTCAGATCATAGCAAGCATCTTAGCTCTGTTACAGAAGAATTATCAGCCTCAATTGATGGCATCACAAATTCTACAGTTACAATAAATAAGATTGTAGAAGAGGTTAATGCTCTGACTGATGAAAATAAAAATGCGATTCAGGATGTTATTGCAGAAATAGGAAGATTTAAAGTTTAAAAAAATTAAAAACCAAATTATTAAACAGGATTGACCAAGACTCTTAATTTAGTTATTATAATGCCACTTGTGCCGATGTGGTGGAATAGGTAGACACAGGGGACTTAAAATCCCCCGGATGAATAATCTGTACCGGTTCAACTCCGGTCATCGGTATTACCCTCCTTATATGATAAGGAGGGTAACTTTTTAATTTAATCTTCATTTTTTATTATTTTCCAAAATAAAAAGAATATCCTATTGATGCTCCTATAAGAGGGGCTGTTGCAAAACTATCTACTATATTTCTACATGGAGCATATAAGCGAAAATCTATGTTATTGTAGGTGATAAGCATCTTGTTTTTTACTTTTTGGTATAAAAAAATATTTTTATTACCTTTTTGAATGTTTTTATGTTTAACTCTAAAAATATTCTTTGTAAGAATACAATTATAAATCCTTTTAAAGCAAAGACTTAAGTGATTTTTATTATAATAAAATATTGTTGGCATAATTTTTGCGTTTTAAATCTAGGAGGAATTATGGCCAATACAATATATAAAACAGCAGAAAGAGAAAAAACAGAAATATTAACTTCTGTAGGACCCCTTGTCCCATCATATACTTTTGAAGATGATGGGAGGAAAAAAGAGCCAATAATAAAGTATTATTCAGATGGTTCTTTAAAATATCTACCGCTTGAAGATGCTACAAATATTAAAACAAGTGTAGGAAGTTTTTCTGCTGAATTAGTGACTTTTTATAAAAGTGGGGCTCTTAAACGACTTTTTCAGCTTAATGGCAGAATCACTGGATATTGGACGGAGTCTGATGAATATTCTATGGCAGAAAATATTAGTATTCTGACAAAATCAGGTCTTATTGATGTTAAACCCATTTATTTACAGTTTTATGAAACAGGAGAGCTTCAAAGTATTTTATTCTGGCCAAATGAGCGTGTAGAGTTAAATACTCCAGTTGGTGAAATAAAAATACGTAAAGGAGTCTCTTTTTATAAAGATGGAAGTTTAGCTTCTTGTGAGCCTGCTGTCGAAACTCTTGTAAAAACTTCTATAGGTACAATAGCTGTTTATGATCCGGATCCTGAAGGTATAATGGCTGAAAGTGAAACTCTTCAATTTACTCCTGATGGAGAAATAAGTATGGTTTCTACTAAAAAAAATAGAGTAATGATAAAGAATAAAGATTCAGTTGAAAATATTTATTCACCAAAGGCTATAGAAAGTTACTGTAATGAGAAGGTTAGTCTGATTGTCCCTCTTAAAATAAACTTTAAACCAGAGAAAATTATATTTAAAAGACAGTTTTCTGTTTTGGGAGAAATAGATAGAGGCGCTGAAATATCTATTGAAGAATTTATTTGCTGATAAGGTTTATATATCTTGTGATATTGAACCTATAATATATTTTATAGCCGCGTCAGCAAGCATAAGCCCAAAAATACCTGTAACCGTGGGTAAGCTGCCTAAAACCTTTTGTGAATGTCCTGATGCTGTTAGATCTTCGTCAAGTTCTCCTTTTGGTGGACGAACAGGAAGTTCTTCTGAGTAAACACAGGTTATACCATTTGTTATTCCTCGTTTTCGTAGAGCCTTTCTCATTAGTCTTGCAAGCGGACAGTTTGCTGTTAAGAATAAATCACCTGTTTTTACAAGCATAGGATTTGTTCTTCTGGCTGCACCCATTGATGAAAAAATTGGAATATTGTTTTGAACAGCGTAAGCTAGCAGTTCTATTTTGGGGCCAACAGAGTCTATCGCGTCTAAAATTATATCCGGTTTTTCAGAGAGAATTTCAGGGATTGTATCTGTGTTAACAAAAATATCTTTTTTATTAATTTCACAATCTTTATTTATATCTTTAAGCCGGCTGACAGCAACGTCTGTTTTTTTTAGACCAATTGTACTGCTTAAGGCAAATAGCTGCCTGTTTATATTACTCTCACTGATTACGTCAAAATCAACTATCGTCAGTTTTCCTATGCCGCTTCTTACAAGAGCTTCTGCCGCAAAACTACCAACAGCTCCGGCTCCAAAAATGATTACCGAAGTATTTTGTAGTTTAAGTATATTTTCTTTTCCAATAAGTTTTTCAGTTCGTGAAAACTTTTCCATTATTCCAAACCTGCTGTGCTAATTTATTAAAATCGATTCCGCGAATATTTGCCACTGTTTTATAATTTTCTTCAAGTTCATTTATATATATTTTCATAGAATCATCACAATTATTAAGAGTTAAATCTGTTTCAATTAAAAGTCTTTCAGATGGTATTGCCTTTATTACTTTTTCTGATTTTTCAGGATTAATAAATGATTTTGCTGAAATAGAGATGAACCCTCCAAGTTTTATTATTCTTTTCATTGTTTCAATACTGCCATAAAATGAATGAATTAGAAAAGATGAAGATTTAAAATTAAAATTATCCAAGATTTTGAATAATTCATCCCATGCTTTTATACAATGAATAGAAAGAGGGCGTCTTTTAGATAAAGCAAGATGTACTTGTTCATTAAACAAAGTTATTTGAATATTTTTTGTATCTTTGTATTTACTGCTAAAATCTAATCCGCATTCACCGATTCCAGAATTAGAAAATGTCTCAATATTCAAAATTAACTTTTTCATAATAAAATCAATATCATCTTCTTTTTTTACAAACCATGGATGCACTCCAAAAAATGGAATTACTTCAGGACTAAAAACTTTGTTTAAACGGACTGTTGTCATATCGAAAGTGGATGTAGAGTTTATAAATAAACGTCCCAATTTGTGTGAAACGCCATTAAAGTTTAAAACATTGCCGCTGTCGATATGAAGATGACTGTCCTGCAATAATATTTCAGAAATCTGATTCATTTCTAA
>JAQQAK010000124.1 GCA_028527945.1 Spirochaetaceae bacterium | reverse complement strand
GAAGCTATGCTCAAGTTTTTTATTACCGCGTCATCAGTAATAACCCAGACCGAATCTTGGTCAAAATCAAGATCGGTTATTCCGGTATTATCAGCGGTTATTACCGTTCCTGTCCATTCAGAGTTTTCAAACACAGCTTTCAATTGGTTTGAGCCGCTTCCCATATTGGGGTTATCACTACGTTCTCTTGCTGCGGCAAGATAAAAATCGCCTACCATTTCACAGCTTCCGGAATCTTTATTTGTGAGATCCCACAATGTTCTGCTATTCTCATTTTTAAAGTATAGATTTCCTTCTCCACCACTCTCTACAGAAACAAGAAGATTGTCTGCCGGTTTTTGTCCTTCAGAAAGAGCTGGGTTACTCAGACTGCCATATTTTTTATAATTTTTGTTAACAAGCCTGGTGTTTTCTATATAAACAGGAGTAGCTGAATTTTCAATATATATAACAGCAAACTTATTTCCGCCGGAATACCCTGGGGTAAGAGATTTGTCCTTAAACCACCAGTCAAGGGATTCTTCATTAAATGGAGGGCTGTTGGCTTTATCCAGAAAGATATTCAACTGGTTAGAACCTCTTCCTGAATCTGCCATTGAATCTTTCCAATCTTCAGGAGCCGCGACATCATAGGCATTCTTCATCTTGTCAGCATCAAAGAATGCTGATACCTGGCAGTTTACAGTATGAATACCGGTTTGATCAGAATCTTTATTACCTCCAGCTCTTGTTTTTATTCCCATAACACCTGAGATGTCGGTGTTAAAGGCGTAGATGTATCCGCCTGAAGCCGAAACAAGACCTGCGTCAAGGGCAGAAACAAGGCTGCTATTATAGGTGTAAACCCAGCTCTCGTTAAACCCGATTGAATATACCCCAGCACATCTGAGTCCGTAGGTCATGGTTGACACCTGATTTGCAACAATGACACCACCACCTGAATCGGTAGCCAAGGCAGTACCTGCTTCATCACCAGTCACAATTGCTGTGACTCCATTTCCATGCTCGCCAAAGACTCCTTCCATTTGACCATCGCTATTACGTGTCATGCTCACGATATCTGAAGACGGACGAGATTCTGCAGTCAAGCTGTTTTTATCAATATTTATTTTTCCCTGTGGTGTTATCAGCTCAGTCCCATCTGTATTTATAAGAATTTGCCCCCCAGTAGAGACATATGGCCCATGACCTCCGCTTGAACAGGAAAAAATATTTCCACCGTTTATTTCAAGAACGCCTGAAGCAAGAGAATACATTGAATTAACTGAACCTATAATTTGCGGTGAAACAAGTTTTAGGCGAGCCGTATTTTTGTTAATAGAATTTACAGCTCTGCTTTCTGCATCTCCGCCATCCACATGAATAGCTGAACCAAGGCCAAAAAAGTTCCCAGCCTCAGAAGGACCGCGGCCAGATGTGTGAACATCCGCAATAAGGTTATTCACTACAAGATCTCCGCCTTGCTGAACAAAAAGGGCGGCTGTATTTGTTTTGTTTTGATCAACTCTTACAGTTCCCTCAATATTTTTGTCAGTCTCTTTATACAGATATGTACAGTAAAGAGAAATGGTTCCGGGGCCTGGGCCGCGGGTATTATTTTCATAATAATTGTAGAGCCTTATTTTGTCGTAGTCTTTTCCATAAACAAACCCTTCCTTATTATAAACATCATTAATTACCTCTGCCTTACTGTAATATTCTGGCTCTTCCTGCTTTTGAGATGAATAAACCATCTTGTAAAGTTTTCCATCTGTCGAATAATATTCTCCTGTTGAGATACCCATTGTGTTTTTGTATTTGGAACTTGCTCCGCCGTTAACATCGGCATAATCATTCAGATCTTCAGGAAGGTTAGCTCCGCTATAAATCGCTGCCTCAATAACTTCAGGAGCCCAATAATCACTTTCTGAAGCCTCAGGTTTCCTTGTATCAGAAGGATCTTTTGTAAATGTAACAGAAATTTCTTTTGATTTTTCTGAGAAAGAATAAGGTAATTCTATTTCATTCTTTTTAGGGTTGCCTTGTAGAAAGTCATAGGACTCTCCATCAATTATAATCTCGTTAATCTTGAATCCATAATCAGCCTTTATGCTAATCTGTTTTGAATATCCACCGTTCAACATTTGGATTGGAAGAAAATAGCTTCCGTTTGGCTGAATGCTTCCGTTTTCTCCGCCTGAAACAGTAAATGCTTTGTAGTTATCAGGGGCAAGCAGTTTTGAGTTTTTCCCAGTTAGGTTAGTATACTCTTGTACTGGACTATCTTTTTCAACAAAGAAAGTGCCGCCTTGACAGCTTAGAAGCGAGTTTTCAGATATTTTCTCAATAGTCCCTGGAAAAACCCATCCAGCTGTATCATTGTAGTCATATATTGCGCGGGCTCTGATTGTCTTTACACTTGTTGGGAACAGGACAAAATTATCTTTAATTTTATTGTTTGAGCTAACATTCTGCTTTCCATCACCAATTGTCGTTACAGTATGTCCTCCAAGTTGAGACGGAAACATTACAACATTTTCACCTGTTTCAGAGCCGTCACCCCAAAGGATAATTGCGTTTCCATCTGCTGACAGGTTATAAACCCAGCAGCCTTCGGTTTGATTTTTTTTAACCTCAGTATCCTTTTTTGTTAAACCAGCACATGAAACAGTAATTGCACATATAGATGCCAGCAAAATTATTTCAGATAAAATTCTATACCTTTTCATATTTTCTCCTACTATCGATAGTGAATAATTTTTCTTAAAAAGCCATTAAAGTATAGTGAATTGCATACTGCTAATATTCAGTAAGATGTAAAAGCTGTGTAAAACGGAGGCGGTGTTATGCTAATAAAAAGATATTATTTCTAAGTTGCAATAATAGGATATGTTGACAAACTTAGCAGTGACGAATATATTTAAATAGACGTAGACGTCGACAAATGTTTGTAAATCAGAAAACAATAAAAATACATGAAAGGAGTATTTCTATGAATAACACAAGAGATGAGTTAGTCACTGCCCCTATGGGCAAGTTATTTGTCAAGCTGGCACTTCCAGGCGTTGTCGGAATGGTTGCAATTGGGTTGTATCAGCTGGTGGACGCAATTTTTGTAGGAAATATGGTAGGAAAGGAAGCCCTTGCGGCAATCTCTATTGTATATCCGTTAACTCTGATAAATACTGGAATTTCAGTTCTTTTTGGGGTAGGTTCAGCGTCTGTTTTATCCAGAGCAATGGGCGCAAAAGACAATGAAACTGTATCTAAGATATTTGGTAATCTTACAATTTGGGTTTTTCTTTTATCAATTATTACAATGCTTTTATTTTTCTTTTTCGCAGAACCCTTGGTTCGATTCATGGGGGCTGAAGATGAACTCATTGTCACACATGGAACAAATTACCTTAAAATTATTGCTTTAGGTTCTATATTTGTTAACTTTGCTCAGGCATCAAACATGCTTATTCGAGGCGAAGGCCGAATGAAAGAGGCCATGCTTATTATGGGGCTTGGGACTGTTCTTAATATTTTTCTTGATCCAATTTGTATCAAGGTTCTTGGCTGGGGTATTCAGGGTGCGGCAATAGCTACTATTTTTTCACAGTTTGTCATGGCTATAATGTGTATTGTCTATTTTAAAAGTGGTACAAGTAATATTCCTTCAAAGAAAATTAAACTTGATTCAAAGATTACTCCTGAGGTCTTAGCTGTTGGTGTCTCAGCCATGTTCATGCAGGTGATGAGTCTTATTCAACAAGCTGTAATGTACAAGACTATAGCTGTCTATGGAGGAGGAGATGAGCTTGCTGTAATGGGAGCGGCTATACGTCTTATGGCATTTGCTTTTATTCCGGTTTGGGGAATCAGTCAGGGATTTCAGCCCGTAGTAGGAATGAATTACGGCGCAAAGAAGTATGACCGAGTTAAAAAGGCTTATGGGTTCTTTACCGGGGTAGGTTCAATTTTTACAGGTGTTGCCTGGATTTGTTTTATGATTTTTCCAAAGGGAATGCTTGGGTGGTTTATTAAGGATCAGGCCCTTATAGAATCAGGCTATCCATATGTTAGAGAAATGCTTGCTCTATTTGTTTGTATGTCATATTTTATTATGTCAGTTACACTTTTTCAGGCAACCGGAAAGGCTTCTAAGGCTTCTTTTACAATTATTAGTAGACAGGTTGTTTTCTTTGTTCCGCTTGTTCTTATTTTACCTCGTTTCATGGGAATGGATGGCATTGCTCTTGCCACCCCGATTGCGGACGCGCTTGTTTGCGTAATAAGTCTCTTTATGATATTAGGAACATTCCGGGAAATGAAAAAACTATCTTCGCTGGATGTTGAAGCTATAGCAACATGATATAATAAAAAAATGGGACGATTTGAACGGAAGAAAAAAAGCGAACGAGTGAGCGAAATTCTTGACGCGGCCTTAAAGGTCTTTAACGAAAAGGGTTTTCGTAATACTACAATGGAAGATATTATCAATGAAACCTCCTTGTCAAAGGGAGGTTTCTATCATTATTTTAAATCTACCAATGACATATTACTGGCTATAATGGAGTCAGAGTCTTACTTTTTTTATAACATGATGTTGAATGAAGTTGCAGGCCTTACAAAGGATGAATTAATTCATGCTATAGCAGAATCAATTATTGCAAGAATTGTCCGTGAAAATCCTTCAAAAAAATTGTTTATAATGTTCTTTTTTGAGATGCTTTATAAACCGGAGTTTATAGATAAATACATTCAAATAGAAGAAGAAACATTTGTTCAGATGGAGCAGGACATATCTAAAACTACAGGAATTACAAAAGATAGTTTAAAACGTGCAGCCTATGATGAACGTATGGTCTTTTTAGCACGTATCAGTTCTGCCATTATTCTTGTATACCATATTTTCCCTGGAAAAAAGATGATGAAAAAGAATCTTCATTATGTTGAGGATTTCTTTGTGAGGATTCTTGAAGATGTATTTCAATGATAAAGATTATATGAACGTTAGAATCTTAAATAATATTGATAGTTGGAGATGATTTAATTTATACATGGTTTTAGTGAATATTCATTATAATCTGAAACAACTATATTTTAGCTATGTCCATAATTTTTTTTAGTTGGTATAATTACTGTATGAAAATAGCAGATAAAACGACAGTACTATTAAATTATGTCTTAAAAAAGAAAGATGGAACAATTCTTGAAACAACTAATGAACAAGGCCCGGTAACAATACTTTTTGGGTATAAGATGTTTCCAAAAGCAGTAGAGGATGCAATAGAGGGAAAGGACGCAGGTGATTCTGTAATTGTAGAAGTTGACTCTCAAAATGCGTTTGGAAAGCATTCTGACGAGTTAGTCAGTATTGTTCCCAAAAGCACATTTAAAACACCTGAAAAACTTGTTGTTGGTGGTGATATTATTGCTAATGACGGCTCTCATGAAATAATTTTAAGAGTAACCGCAATAAATGGCGATGAAGTTACTGTTGATGCAAATCATCCATATGCAGGTCTTGATGTGGTTTTTGAAGTTGGAATAATGGATGTTAGAGAAACAACTCCTGAGGATATGGCTCAATTCTATCCACAGCAGGAGCAAGATGATTGTGATTGCAGTAGTGGATGCGGAAGCTGTTGCGGCGGTTGTGATCATTAAATAAGTTTTTGTTATAGCTGTAATTTTATATAAACATATCTATGAAAATCTTTGATTTTATAGATATGTTTTTTATACATCAATTTCTTTTAAATAATTGAATCATTCATAGGGGAGGTTCTATTTATTCGCTTTAAGACTGATAAGTTCTCCCATCGATATAGCAATCTGAATACTATCCTTCTCTGAGGTTTGTATCTCAATCAACCCGCCTCCTGTATTTTTATTTTTAATAAAGATTTTTGTTCCTGGTAAAAGATTATGCTGCCTCAGATATTCCAGAAGAGGGCGATGTTCGTTCTTTTCCGGCACCATGCTTATGGTATATTCTTTACCTTCTTCAGCTTGAGCCAGGCTTAAAAGATTCACAGGATTATAGTTTTTATAATCAGCTATGCTTCGGAATATCGGATGCCCATGAGGATCTGCTTCCGGAAGGCCTAGAAACTCATCCAGTTTCTTCATAACCTTATCAGATAAGGCATGTTCTATTTTTTCAGCCTCATCATGAACATCCTCCCAGTTCATTCCCAATGTTTTTACAAGAAATGATTCAACAAGACAGTGCTTTCGCAAAAGGCAAAGTGCCTGTTTTGTACCTTCTTCTGTCAGTCTGCAGCCCTCCCGGGGTTTGTAATCAATCCAGCCTTCTGAGGAAATGCGTTTTGCCATGGTTGTTACGGTACCTGGGGTCAGCTTCATGCGATTAGCCAAAAGAGTCATTGATACATATTCAGCCTGGCTGTTAAAGGATTCATTTAATATTGCCTTAAGGTAATCTTCAACAGTTCCGGATAATTCTTTTTCCAATATCTTACCTCATCATTGCTTTTTGAGCGGTCTTCTTGCCCATCTGAGTCAGATACAAAATGCCTTTCTCAGAATTCACCATACCATTTTGAACGGCTTTGTTTAAAACAGTTTTGGCAAAGCGTTCTTCCCAGTTTATGTGTTCTATAAGATGCTGTTCTCTATTTTCCACTTCTGCTTCTTTTGCCTCGCTATGATTAAGAAGATGGACTGTTAACATAGTTACAGCAAAATCTATTTTCTGCTGCTGTCGTCTCTTCTTTATTGAGACTATTCCTCGTTTGGGAGCGAAAAGAAAAGCGAGTAAAAATAATAGACCAAGGGCCGCTGCCATAGCGCCTGCCGCTGAAGCATCTATTATCCATGAAAAAGCGAATCCTGCAACAGATGACAGAGCTCCTATAAGAATTGACAGTAAAACCATTATTTTAAGATTATCTGTTAAGAGATAAGCCGTTGCAGCGGGGGCAATCATAAGAGCTACAACAAGGATCGACCCTACCGCGTCAAATGCTCCGACTGTAGTGATACTTACACTAATCATTAAAATATATTGTATGAGAACTGGAGAAATTCCCATTGCTGCGGCCATACCTTTGTCAAAGGTTGTCAGTTTAAGTTCTTTAAAGAAGAATAAAAGCATTCCGATGTTTAAAATAAAAATGAGTCCCATAACCCAGGCAGTTCGTGGTCCAAGGTCTAACCCCATAAAGCTAATCCGGTCAAGAGGTGTGAATACCAGTTCACCCAAGAGTACGGCGTCTGTGTCAAGGTGAACATCTCCGGTATAGCGGCTTACAAGAATTACACCAATACTGAATAGCGCCGGAAATACAAGCCCTATTGCGGCATCTTCTTTCACAAGATTTGTCCTGATAAGACTTTCTGACAAGAATACCGTAAGTAGTCCTGTAGCTACCGCTCCTACAAAAAGTAATGGAGAAGATAATGAATGTGTTAATAAAAAGCCTATAACAATACCTGGAAGTACCGCGTGGCTTATTGCATCGCTCATTAGAGATGTTTTTCGCAGAACCAGAAACACTCCCGGAATTGCGCATGCTGATGATGTTAGAATTGCTACTATAATAATTTCAGCTATCATTGCGTCCTCCATTTTGTATTTTAATTGCTTCAGTATGCCCCTCGGCTGTTAGTTTCCATAAGCCTGCTGTTGTTTGCTCCGCCCATCCACGTGATTGTAGTGTTTTAAGGGCTATATGAATATTTCCCTGTCTGTTTCTTATTAGGGAGATTGTTTTCATATCATGAGCATGTGAGGTCCCCTTATGTTTTTCTTCCAGATAATAAAGATCAAGCAGAAGTTTTTGCAAAGAGAACAGAAAACGGTTTCTATATCTTTTTACGAGTTTTGATATAAGTCCCCTGTCTGGAGCGAAAAGCAGTGAGATAATAAAAATGGATGTTAAACATAGTATAATTGTTGGGCCTGTTGGTAAATTGGAAATTAGGCTTGAAAGAGTTGCTCCAAGCACTCCTGAAATTGCCCCGAAAATAGCTGAAAGTGTAACCATTGCTCCAAGCTTATTTGTCCATTGTCTTGCTGAGGCTGCCGGAGCTATCAGCATTGAGCTCATCAATATAACACCTACCGTTTGCAGACCAGTTACTATAGAAATAACTATGAGGGCTGTAATCATAATATCTGTCAGTCTTGCAGAAAACCCTAGGCTCTCTCCGTAGACCGGATCAAAGCTCATCAGCTTAAATTCTTTCCAGAAGAAAATCATACATATTATTGTTATTACTCCAATAATAGCGGCTGTTCGGACATCTTCTGGTAATAGAGCCGCGGCTTGTCCAAAAAGATATTTATCAAGTCCCGCCTGAGAGGCGTTTGGCTTTGATTGGACAAATGTTAACAGCATCAACCCCAATCCGAAGAATACACTGAGTACAACCCCCTGAGCACCATCTGATGAAATCCTTGTATTACGTATTATAGATAGAATAAAAAGTGTCGCTATCCACCCCGCAATAGCAGCCCCTATAAGAAGTACAAGTGAACTTTTGGTTCCTATAAGTATGAACGCGAGTACTATTCCGGGTAGGGACGCGTGCGATATTGAATCGCCTAAAAGGCTTTGTCTTCTTAATACTGCAAAACTTCCGAGAGCCCCTGAAGTTATTCCAAGAAAGGCCGCTCCCATTGCTACGGTTCTGAGTGTAAAATCACTGAATATTCCTGACATTTTACTCCTCCAGTGTATCTGGACAACCGTTTCTGTCTTCCAGAAATGATAGCCTTCCACCATAAGCCTTTTTCAGAATTTCTGGAGTAAAGGCTTCTTTTATCGTTCCACTGGCAATACGCCTTACATTAAGAAGTGTTACCCAGTCGAAATAGTCAGAAACAGTCTGAAGGTCGTGGTGAACCGCAACTACTGTTTTACCAGCGTTCTTGAGTTCTTTTAAAAGTGCTATTATTGCACGCTCAGTTGCGGCATCTACTCCCTGAAATGGTTCGTCCATAAGGTATATTTCTGCTTCCTGTGTCAGGGCTCGGGCAAGAAATACACGTTGCTGTTGCCCTCCTGAAAGCTGGCTTATTTGACGGTCGGCAAACTCTCGCATGCCCACCTTATCAAGCGCCTCTGTCGCTTTAAAAAACTCATTTTTCCCGGGGCGTTTGATCCAGCCAAGTTTACCGTATGTACCCATTAACACTACATCAAGAACCGTAGTGGGGAAATCCCAATCTACTGCCGTACGCTGTGGGACATATGCTACTTTATTTCTCTGGTTTTTATATGTATCACCAAAAACAGTTACCTGTCCGGCAGTAAGCGGGATTAGTCCCAGAAGGCCTTTGAGGAGAGTTGATTTTCCTGCTCCATTGGGTCCAATGATGGCCATCATAACCCCTTCTGGAACCCTTAAGTCTACATCCCAGACTACCGGTTTATCATTGTAAGCAATTGTTATGTCTTCGGCCTCAATGGCCCATTTTAAATCTGACATCAATATTCTCCTATAAAAGTCTACCAAAATCTGTAAAGAAGATTTTGGCAGTCCTGTATGATAAAGAATTCAAAATGTGTTTAATGCATTAGAGGTCTCTTTATCATTATTTCTGGTATTATTCTTCTACTGAAAGTCCTTTTGTAATGGTATCAATATTATGAGTTACCATTCCAATATAGGTCCCTTCAAAGCTCCCAGCATCTCCCATCGCATCAGAGAATAACTCTCCACCAATTTCTATATTCCAGCCTCTGTCCTGAACTGCTGCCTGAAGAGCCTTTATGCTCTTTGGTGAAACTGAAGATTCTACAAAGAGTGCTCCTATCTTGTTTTCTGCTATAAAATCAGCAAGATCTCTTACGTCTCCGGTTCCTGCTTCCGAAACAGTGCTTATACCTTGCAAGCCTCTTACTTCAAAGCCATATGCGCGGCCAAAGTAGTTGAAGGCATCATGAGCAGTAATAAGAACTCTTCTGTTTTCCGGTATTGCCGCAGCCTTTTCTTTTACATAGGAATCAAGTTTTTCAAGTTTTGCTTTATAAGCATTATAATTGCTCTCATAAACTGATTTTCCTTCCGGATCTGTTCTAACAAGTGCGTCTTTTATAACTCCAGATACCAGTATCCAGTTATTTACATCAAACCAGATATGCGGGTCATGTGCCTGTTCAACTGTTATAAGATCTTTTTCATTTATTGAGTTTCCAACTGCAGTAATATTTTTTGTAGTTGACAATTTTTCAAGGACATCAGCCATCTTTGCTTCAAGATGAACGCCGTTATAGAGGATTAAATCAGCTTTATTGAGGCGTTCAAGGTCTCCTGCCTTAGCCTTGTAAAGGTGCGGATCTACT
This sequence comes from Spirochaetaceae bacterium, assembly GCA_028527945.1. Taxonomy (GTDB): domain Bacteria; phylum Spirochaetota; class Spirochaetia; order UBA9216; family UBA9216; genus Thalassospirochaeta. Next base: position 1,196 of record JAQQAK010000124.1, on the reverse strand, counting down.
CCGGCCCCCATCATGGAGTAAACAGAAATTCTGTCTCCACCTATATTTTGTGCCACGTCGCCTATCATTCCGATAGTCGCAACGACATTCATCTTGTTTTCAGAGCTGTAACTTACAGACTTGCTATCTTCTTTTTTTTGACAGCCTGTAAATATAACAGCGCATATTGATAAGCAAAGTATTAATTTTTTCATAATTCAAACTCCTAATTTTGAATGTTCAAAATAATAATAATAATAAAAGAGATTAGTGTCAAATTTTTTTAAGGTTATAATATAGATTTTATAGAAAAGCTAATCTGAACAAGTAAAAGATAGTTCGAATAATTTGTTATGCTTTAGTTTTCCTTTGATATCGTTAAAGGTTATTATTTTGGTTTGACCTTCGGTTGTTTTTATAAAAAAGTTTTCTATGGGGGGATTGTATTTTAGCATCTTTCCAGCTTCAAATTCATATTCTATCAGCATTTTTTCTGTTTCTCCTGAGAGGCTGAAACTGGCGTTTTCATGTTTATTTGTTTTCATTACAAGGTAGGGAACCGGATGTTTTCCCATTGGTCCCATTGATACCTCTTTGATGGCATAGGTAAACACTATATCCCATCCAGATCGTGGATTGCTTCCGTATGTTGTATAGTTAATTTCATCTTTATCAAGATCTATATATGCTTCATTACCCTGCTCTGACATTCCTTCAGGAATGCCGAAAATCCCTGTTTTGAGTTTTGCATCAAGTGAGATAGTAATATTTTTTTTATTGTCTTCTAAAGAATCAGCAAAAGTTTGTGAAGTTAAAAAAAGAATCAGCAGCAGTATGATTATTGTTCTGTTAGTATTTATATTTTTCATAGCTTATTTTGAGATTCTATTATATAATAAACTTTAGATCAACTAATTATGAAAGGATGGCAAAATATTTGTATTTTACTACTTTACCAAAGAAGGCCTATTGCTCGTTTTCCTGCTATGTAATCATCAAAAATAAGTTCAGCACTTGCTCCTGCAAGTCCATTACAAACATGAAGGGGAAGAAGATGCTCTTCTCGTGGATGGCAGTATGTTGCACTGGGTGCAGTTTTCCAGCCAATTAATTCTTTTTCCTGCAGACCCTGATCATCTGTTTTGCAGCAAATTTTTATAAGCCAATCCTGGAACTCGTTGTTTAGAGGATCGCGTATCTCATTTCCACTCATATCG